>CALWAR010000001.1 GCA_944375765.1 uncultured Mediterraneibacter sp.
CTCCTCATTTACCGGGAAGCCGATCCGGCCCATGCCTGTGTCCACTTTTATGTGGAGACAGACTGTCTTCCCCTGCTTTACCGCCTCTTTTGATATCGCCAGTGCAGCCTCCTCTGTATATACGGCAGGACGGATGTCATATCTGACCATCTCTGCATACTGATCGGGGAACACACATCCGAGTATCAGGACAGGTTTTTTGATCCCGTGCCGCTTAAGTTCGACTGCTTCTTCCAGACAGGCTACTGCGTACCCCCACACGTAAGAAAACTCTTCGAACATCTCTGCGACCGGAACTGCGCCGTGGCCGTAGCCATCCGTCTTGACGACCGCAATCAGGCGGGTCCCCTCCCCGATTCTCTGTCTCATCTGGTTCATATTACAGGCGATAGCGTCGAGATCGATCTCGGCACATACCCGGTTATGCTGTTCCATCTCTTATATCTCCTCCGCTTTTGTGATGCATCTTCCGATCCCATCTATGAGATCACGGGCAAGAACGCTGTAATTCCCTTTGGCGGCGCGCGCTTCGTCTCCGCCGCAGGCATGCAGGAACACGCCGAGCGAAGCGCTCTCATACGCGTTCATTCCCTGGGCGGCCAGCCCTGTGATGACGCCGGCCAGGACGTCCCCTGAGCCTGCTTTCGCCATAGCCGGGTTTCCTGCAAGGTTGAGAAACGCGTGGCGTTTGCTGCTCTTTACAAGCGTCCGGCTGTCTTTTAACACGCATACCGCCGGATATTCCTCTGTAAACTGTGTGATGATCTCCATTCTCTTTCCTGCGATCTCTTTGACAGTATATCCTGTAAGACGGGACATTTCTTTCATATGAGGCGTCAGGATGACCGGAGCTTTCATATTCTTTAAAAGTTCCATTCTCCTGCTCAGGATATTCAGGCCGTCTGCATCTATGATGCATGGCACTGTGACATGTTCCAGAGTGCAGGTAAGGATCTGTTCGGAGATCTTTCCTGTTCCGAGCCCGCATCCGATGCAGACGATATCCGCCCACTCAAGGAGGCTGCAAAGTTCGTCTCCGTCATACTCCTGATAACAGGAAACGACCGCCTCGGGCAGCATCTGCTGGAGCGCTTCCCGATTGGCCCCGGACGTGTAGATGCGCACCAGACCGGCGCCCACCGCATACGCCGCTCCCGCTGACAGGAAAGCCGCCCCTGCCATGCCTTTGCTCCCGGTTATCATAAGCACTTTTCCGTAAGTGCCTTTATGGGAATCCGCTCTTCTTGCCGGCATCAGATGTGGGATATCGCTTAAGTCATATGTGACGCATACATCTTTCTCCGCCTCAAAAAGCGCTGTGTCAATGCCGATGGGAACCGGTATCGACCGTCCGGCAAAGTTCTTGCCCGGATACAGCTCGCATCCAATCTTCACACACTCCATCGCCACTGTCAGTTCAGCCTGAAATGCCGTTCCGAGTATCTTCCCCGTCCGGGCACAGACTCCTGACGGGATATCCACAGCCGCCCTGCGGCATTTCTGCCTGTTCATCCACCGGATGATATCGCAGTATCTTCCGGTAATGTCGCGGCTTAAACCCACCCCGAATACAGCGTCTATTATAACAGTATATTCTCCATCCGGGAGATCGGTGAACACTTTGATCCCCATCCTCTCCACAATGCTTTTCTGCACACGGCACTCCCCGCTCAGCGATGCTTCTTTTCCCGCAAAGAGTACTTCCACATGCTCTCCATCTTCTTTGAGCAGCCTTGCGACTGCAAATCCGTCGCCGCCGTTGTTGCCGCTGCCGCAGACGACAAGAGCTCTTGACAGATCCATCCCGAACCCACGCATTGTCTCAACAGTTTTGAGCGCAGCGCGTTCCATCAGAACGAGAGACGGCATTCCGATCTCTTCTATCATATGACTGTCTGCTGTTTTCATCTGCGTCCCGTCCGGCAGATATCTCATAGTCCTCACCTGTCTTTCTTTTGGTATACATATCCGCAATATACCCCGCAGCTCTGCTGCGGGGTTACCGTTGTGTCCTTATTTTTTCCGTCCCTCTTTCTGCTGGCTGATATTGTATGAAAGCTGCATCAGGCTGTCAGAGAGATGTACGCTCTCGACGATCACTCCTTTTGGGACAGTCAGATCAGTATGAGCGAAATTCCAGATCGCCTTGATCCCGTTTTCGACCAGTATGTCCGCAACTTCTATCGCTTTCGATTTCGGTATCGTCAGCGCAGCGATCTCAATATCGTTGTGCGCGAGAAAATCGACCAGTTCATCCATCATCCTCACCTGGATGCCGCGGATCGAGACGCCCGCCAGTCTGGGGTTCACGTCAAACAGACTTCTCAATATGAACCCGCTCCGCTCAAAGGAAGCGTAATTTGCCAGCGCCTGTCCGAGATTCCCGGCTCCGATGATGATAAAATCATGCGTTTTGTCAAGGCCCAGTATCTTGCCGATCTCGGTGTAGAGATACTTGACGTTATATCCGTATCCCTGCTGGCCGAATCCGCCGAAATTGTTCAGATCCTGACGTATCTGGGACGCCGTCACATGCATCTTTTTGCTCAGGTCGTTTGAGGATATCCTCTCGACGCCATCCTCCAGAAGATCTCCGAGATACCGGTAATATCTCGGAAGACGTGATATCACCGCCCGTGATATTTTCCTGTGTTCCAAAGTCTACACCCTCCATCGCATGGCAATCCTCCAGCACATCTCCAGGCTGCTACGGATGGAATTGCTCATGATATATTCTCTTCATGCTTTGTTTATTATATAAAATAGTTAATATTCTGTCAATTTTTACTTGCAGGATTGTTCCCGCTAAAAAATAAAAAAAACGGATATACCCCTTGTAAGATCAAGGAGCCAGCCGTTTTTCTTTTCATATTTTTATATCTGCATTTATACCGCCCGGACGCCGCAAAGCTCTTATTACGCTGCCCGCATATTAATAAAGCTTTTCTACGACAGCCTTTGACGTTTTCTTCAGGTTTTCGTTCGCCTCGTCTTTATACTGGTGGAAATATTCCTGAAACAAAAGATCCACCAGATAAAGCTGACTGATCTTCACTCCCAGTGATCCCCCGTCCAATGGACTTTCATCCGCGCCGCACAGGAGGATCTCATCTGCATACGCCGCAAGCGGCGATTTGCGGTAGCGGGTGATCGCTACAATTTTCGCCCCCGCCTCCTTTGCGATCCCTGCCACATAAACCGTATCTTTCGTGGCGCCGGAATACGAAAGGATGATCATGACGTCTCTTTCATCCATCATTGAGGCGGACATGGCCTGCATGTGGGAATCTTCAATACAGGAAGTCTTCTGAGTGATCCTGAGAAATCTGTTATTCGCCTCCCGGGCAGTCAGCAGACTGTGACCTATACCGAAAAATGCTATCCTCTGCGCTTCGTGGATCAGTTTTACTACACGGTCGATCTGGCTTTGTTCAACGAGTTTGCGCGTCGCATTCAATGCGCTGATATGAGCGGCCAGAATATGGTCTGCCACCGGAGAATCTTTTGTGATCTCTATGCCCTCGGTGTATGGATCCTGGCTCTCCCCCTCCGACAGGCAGAAAGAGAGGTTCATCTTAAACTCCTGATATCCCTTTACTTTCATCGTGCGGCAGAAGCGGTAGACACTGGCTTCTGCAACGCCACATTCGTCGGCCACATCCGTAATAGACATAAACAGCACCTTTTCGGGAGAAGACATGACAAAATCCGCCACCTTTTTCTCTGCTTTTGTAAACCGTCCGTAGGATATTTTTATTTCATACAGAATATTATTTTCCCGCATAGCTCCTCCATATTTTCTGACGGATCAGGTATTCTCAGCTGTGGCCGTTCTCTGTCAGATGGACTGCTGCCCCTGTCATACCGGCGCAGTTCCCAAGCGCCGCTTTTCTGACACTTATACCGCGAAAGCTTTCCATAAGATGTACTCCCAACAGTTTCCGCACTTCTTTTAAGACATACTCCTGTTCCATGACGCCTCCCCCAAGGATCACGCAGGACGGATTGAGGATGTGTACCAGTGAAGCAAGACCATATACGACCTCTCTGATCCACCTGTCCACGCACTCTCTGACAGCCGGTTCTTCAAGGCGGTTAAAGACGGCTCTTCCATCTGTTATGCTGCCGCAGCATTTTTCTGCCGAACGCACCAGCGCTGTGACCGAAGCATATCTTTCATAACAGCCGCTGAAGATATCTTTTTCCGGCTCCCTCTCCTCCGGATGTACGACGATGGCGCCAAATTCACCCGCCGAAAACGAACTTCCCTCGTACAGCTTTCCTCCCGTGAAGATCGCGCCTCCCACACCGGTCCCATAGGTCAGGCAGATAAAATCTTTCTCTTCCCGGCCTGCGCCGAATCTTGCTTCTCCGAGCGCCGCCGCGTTCACATCATTGAGAACAGCAACAGGCTTTTCAAATTCATTTTCTAGTATACTCCTTATTTTCATTCCTGTATACCCCGGAATGTTATCGTTTGCATAAATAATCTGTCCTGACCGGGAGTCCACCTGCCCCGCCGTACTGATCCCTATACCCTCAAAATCATGATGTTTTGCATACCGGCGTATGATCTGTACGGCCAGACCGGCCACATGCTTTCCACCTTTTTCCGCTTCCGTGGGCGTCTCCTGAATATCCGTCAGGCTGCCATCGCAAAAAATGCCGGATTTCACTGCCGTTCCGCCGATATCCAGGGTCATGATCTTCATGGATGTACCTCCCGCTTTTGCTCATAGTTCTTTTCCGCCTCTATGGCAGCCATAAAACGCTGCGCGATCTCCAGAGGCCTTGTGATCGCTCCTCCCACTACCACAGCATATGCTCCTGCTTCCAGCATCTTCACCGCTTCCCGGGGATAGTGCACCTTTCCCTCTCCTATAACGGGAATGTCCACTGTTTTGGACAGACGTTGTACCAGTCCGTAATCCGGTCCGTCTTTCTGCGGGGAATAGGGAGTATACCCGCTCATTGTCGTTCCCACAAAATCAACGCCGGATCTCCATGCCTCGACTCCTTCTTCATAAGTGGATATATCTGCCATGAGCAGGATATTCCCATGCCTCTCCCGGATCGTCTGGATCCACTCCCGTACTGACAACCCGTCTCCCCTCTTCCGGTCTGTGCAGTCCAGGGCTATGATGTCGGCTTCTGCATCTGCCAGGGCGTCCACTTCTTTCATAGTCGGGGTGATGTATGGCTCATAATCATCGTAGACCTGTTTGATCAGCCCGATCACCGGCAGCCCGGTCTCCTCTTTTATGGCTGTAACATCCCGGACACTGTTGGTTCGAATGCACTTTGCTCCCGCCTGCTTTGCCGCCCTTGCCATCAGATACATCACAGATTTTTCTTCTACATACAGGGGTTCCCCCGGAAGCGCCTGACAAGAGACGATCAGGCTTCCTTTTATACTATCGAGTATAGCTTCTTTTTCATATCTCATTCTATCCCGCCTTTCAGCAAAAACGCTGTATTGACGCGCGGATCTGCTCCGCACAGGCCTCTGCGATCTTCTCGTCGCCCGTCTCCATCCCGGGCAGTGGTCTGCGGACCGTACCGATATTCACGCCAAAGCTTTTTAAGATTTCTTTCTGGACCGCATAGAGATTCGCCTTTGCCGTGCACATGTCATAGATGATCCCGCAGCATACATTCTGGATCTCCAGCGCTTTTTCCATCTCGCCTTTCAGAAAGTGTTCATAAATCTTCATATACAGTTCCGGCATGACCGCGTACGTCCCGCCGATGCCCCCGGCCGCCCCCATGGCAAGACCTGACAGGAGCTGTTCGTCAGGACCGTTAAACACGATCATTTCTCCTTTTCCCTCCGCCAGGAACATCTGGATATCCTGGGCGGCAACAGAAGAATTTTTAACGCCGATCATCCTCGGATTCTTCCGCATTTCTCTCAGAAGATCCACCGTCAGCGCCACTCCGGCAAGCTGAGGGATGTTGTAAATGATGAAATCTGTATCCGGCGCGGCGCCGGATATATCGTTCCAGTACTGAGCGATGGCATAAGGAGGCAGATGAAAGTAAATGGGAGGGATTGCCGCAATGGCGTCTACCCCCAGACTCTGCGCGTGTTCTGCAAGGTGCATGCTGTCAGCCGTATTGTTGCAGGCCACATGGGCGATCACTGTCAGCCTGTCTCCCACTTCTTTCATCACGCTCTCCAGCGTTAATTTCCGTTCTTCCACACTCTGATAGATACATTCCCCGGAGGAACCCCCCACGTAGAGTCCTTTCACACCTTTCTCCGCCAGACAGGAAGCCAGCGCCGCCGTCCTTTCTGCACTCACTTTTCCTGCGTCGTCATAGCAGGCGTAAAACGCGGGAATGATCCCTCTGTATTTATCAAATCTGTCCATATCGCAGCCACATCCTTTCCGTATATTATCCTTTCACCGCTCCCATTGTAATCCCTCTCGTAAAATATTTCTGGAACAAGAGGAAGATCGTAATGATCGGAACTGCCGCAAGAGCAGCGCCGGCCATGATCAGCCCGAAATCTGTCGACATCTCTGCCTGCAGTTTCGCAATTCCCAGAGAAATGGTCAGCTTTGTCCTTGAGTTCAGCATGATCAGCTGGAGGAAATAGTCATTCCAGCAGTTAATAAACGTAAAGATAGCAAGCGCTCCGATCCCCGGTTTTATGATAGGAAGCGCGATCTCCGTAAAGGTGCGGGCCTCCCCGGCCCCGTCGATCCTTGCCGCCTCCAGAAGCTCACCCGGTATGTTTTCCGAGAACTGCTTCATGAGAAACACGCCGAAAGGCCAGCCTACAGTCGGAAGGATCACAGCCCACATCGTGTCATGAAGATGGAGAAACGCCATCTCACGCAGCAGCGGGATCAGGATCACCTGCTTTGGCAGCGCCATGGCACAGATAAATATGCTGAACAGGAGCGTCCTTCCTATAAAACGCTTTTTTGCAAGCGCATATCCTGCCATAGACGCGGTCACGCAGGTCAGGATCATGGACACCACGGCCATGGCGACACTGTTAAACAGCCACAGGAGCGCCGGATTGTCAAACAGTCTCTCATAGTTGTCAAGGGTCGGAGACATCGGGAACCACTGCGGCACAGCGTCGTTAATGTCTGCCGCTGTCTTAACCGATCCGGTCAGGATCCAGTACAGCGGAAAAAGAAAGAGAAAAGCAAGAATGGCAAGAATAGCAACTGCCACCACTTTATATGGCGTAATTTTTATTTTTTTCATTGTCCTTTCCTCCTCTAATCATTCTTTCTTCCGGCTACCTTGAACTGGATCGCGGAGAAGACTGCTATGATAATGGCGAGGATAACTCCCATTGCGTTTCCATATCCGTAACGGTACAGTCTGAATGCCTGATAATAAATATAATACATGATCGTTTCTGTGGAGTGGTTCGGTCCGCCCGAAGTCAGCAGCTGGATCAGAGCATAGCACTGGAAGCTGTTGATCGTTGTGATAACAAGGATATACAGCGTGGTAGGCATGATCTGAGGCCATTTGATCTTCCAGAATACCTGACGGGACGTGGCTCCGTCCACCTGAGCCGCCTCAATGAGCGATTCGTCCACATTGCCCAGCGCGGATACGTACAGGACGACCGGCTGTCCCACAGAAGTGGTGAGCAGGATCAGGATGATACACCAGATCGCCGTCCTCTCATCTCCAAGCCAGCTTATATCTGAATCAATAATGCCCGTCTCTCCCAGAACATAATTAAACAGTCCGGTATATCTGTTGAACATCCACTTCCACACAACGGTTACTGCAACCGTACCTGTCACTACGGGCAGGTAGAAGATGCAGCGGAAAAAGGAGCATACCGCTCCGTTCATCTTATAGATCACGGAACTGACCCAAAGAGAAAATACCGTCACCACCGGCACTGCGACCACTACGATGAGGATCGTGTTCAGCAGCGCTCTGATAAAAATTTCATCCTGGAACATCTCCACATAGTTGGAAAAACCTACAAATGCAAATTCGGTCATGGAATAGTTGAAAAAGCTGGTCACCAGACACATGACCATGGGCACGATAACGAATCCAACAAAGAAGATGAGCGCCGGCAGCAAAAACAGATATGCCGAGATCGTTTCCCGGCGTATAAGCGCTTTCTGCATGCCAGTCGGTTTCATTCGCTTATTCACTTAAACATCCCTCCTGTTTTCTGCTCTTTCTGTAAAAAGCGGAAGCACACCCAATTTTAGGATCGCAGTGTACTCCCGCCTTGTACATTCATCTGCTGTCACACAGCGGAAGCGTTAGTTTCCGCTTGCTGCCTGCGTTGCCGCACTTGAAGTCTCCACATATGCGTTCACAGATTCTGTCACGTCATTCCCATTGAAAATATTCTGAAGCATGTTCCACCATGCAGTACGCTGATCTGCCCAGCCCGGAGTTACATTGTAGTAATCGCCAAGGTACGGCATCATGGAATTAAACACTGTCATGCGCTCTTCCTGATCTGATCCTTCATATACGTTTCCAAAGGAGGAACGTACCGGGAAGAATCCGGAAGCGATCACGCTCTGCGGCCCCTGTGTCTCATCATCGCATACAAACTGGATGAATTGCTTTGCAGCGTCGATCTTTGCCTCGTCTCCATTGTCAAAGATACCGAATCCGTAGATACCACCGTCAAGCTCCGGCACACCGTCGTCAGACGGGAATGTCATGGCATATGCGGTAAAATCGATCTGTTCTGCATAGTTTGATTCATTAGATGCATTCCATGCAAAGGACATAGCAACGGTTCCGTTTGCGAAAAGCTGAAGCTCATCTGCCGCCTGAAGGCCTGCGTCGTGGCTGAGCAGACCTGCCTGCTCCCAGTCAACGAGCTGCTGAAGACCTCTGATGCCTGCCTCGCTGTTCATTGTCCACTCTGTGTGATCCGCATTCGTAAACTCAGCGCTGTAAAGATTCCTTGCAAGGGCTCTTGTACCCTGGTCGCCGCCCTGTCCTCCGCAGTAGACGATACCGGTTGTCTCAACGCCCGCGTCTTTGAGCGCCTGCAGCGCATTTCCGAAGTCCTCAGTTGTCCATGTTCTTGTTTCCTCGTCTATGTACTGAAGAGCTCCTGCTTCTTCAAACACTTCATAGTTGATCGCCATACAGTGCGCGTTCATACACAGCGGATACTCATAATATGCGCCGTCAGATGACCTGCAGGCATTTACCACAGCCTCGCTTACTGCAGAAATGTCTGAAATTGTTCCCTCATCCCAGAGGTCGCTCAGATCCACCATCCTGCCTGCCGCGCCCCATGTAGTCACAAGACGCTCCGGCCCCTCCATGATGATGTCCGGCGCCGTCCCCGCTTCGATGGCAGCCGTCACCTGATCGTCGCCTGAGGTATAGTCCAGAAATTCCACAGAAACGGAAATGTCCGGATACTGCTCGTTAAATGCGGCTACAATGCCGTCCACTGTAGCGGAATCTCCCCAGGATCCGATAGGATAAGTCCACAGTGTGATCTCCGTCCCTTCTGAACCCCCGCTGTCATTCCCCTCTGCTGTGTTCTCTGAGCCTCCGTCTCCGCCGCAGGCTGATAATCCTGTCATCATCCCGGCACAAAGCAACAGAGACATCCATTTTTTCCAGTTTTTCATAAAACATCCTCCTTTTTTTCTTTTGATTTAGTTGTTTTATCTGGTAAGTTTAATATATACGAAATAAAAATTTTTTTCAACTATTTTTTTTAACAAAAATTTTTTTATTTTTGTTCATTATGACTAATTTGAAGCTGTTTTGAATTTTCTTGTTTTTTCAATTGTTTCGGTTATAATGGATATCTGAGAGGAGGAGTTCCGATATGATACTCGCATGTCATAATATTGAAAAATCTTTTGGCGACCGGGTGATCGTCCATGAGGGTTCTTTTCATATAGAAGAACGGGAAAAGGCCGCTCTGGTCGGTGTAAACGGCGCCGGAAAATCTACTATATTAAAAATGATCATGGATGAGGAGCCGCTTGACGGAGGGGATATTATTCTCGCCAAAGGAAAAACGATCGGTTATCTCGCCCAGCACCAGAATCTGCTCCCCGACGGTACGATCTATGAAGAGGTTCGTTCCGCAAAGGCGGATATTATTGAAATGGAACAACGGATCCGTTCGATCGAACTGGAATTGGACTCTCTTTCCGGAAAGGAACTGGAAAGCCGTCTTGATACATACAACCGCCTGCAGTCCGAATTTGAATCCCGCAACGGATACGCCTGCGAAAGCGAGATCGTCGGCGTGCTCAAAGGACTCGGCTTTACAGAGGGGGATTTCAGCAAGAAGACCGACACCCTGTCAGGAGGTCAGAAGACGCGCGTGGCTCTGGGGAAGCTGCTGCTCACTGATCCGGACGTCCTTCTTCTGGACGAGCCTACCAATCACCTTGACCTTAATTCCATCGCATGGCTGGAAGCCTACCTGATCAACTATCCGGGAGCCGTTTTCATCGTATCCCACGACAGATATTTTCTGAACCGCGTCGTCACTAAAGTCGTAGAGATAGAAAACGGCGAAATCCGCATGTATATGGGTAATTATAAGGCATACTCCGTCAAAAAGCAGCAGCTTCGCGACGCAAGACTGAAAGAATACTTTAATCAGCAAAGAGAGATCAAACATCAGCAGGCAGTCATCGACAAGTTAAAATCCTTTAACCGTGAAAAGTCCATCCGCCGCGCAGAAAGCCGCGAAAAAATGCTTGAAAAGATCAGACCGGTAGAAAAGCCTGCGGAAGTCAATACCGAAATGCATTTTACTCTTGAACCGTCCTGTGTCAGCGGCAATGACGTCCTGACTGTGGAGCATCTTTCGAAACAGTTTGACGGTCAGATGCTTTTTCACGACGTCAGCTTTGAGATAAAACGCGGAGAACATGTAGCGGTGATCGGCGACAACGGAACAGGCAAGACTACGCTTTTAAAGATATTGAATCAGGTTCAGGCTGCGGATACCGGCTCCTTTACGCTCGGCGCAAAAGTTCAGATCGGTTATTATGACCAGGAACACCATGTGCTCCATGATGATAAAACGATATTTGAGGAGATCTCCGATGAATATCCGACGCTTACAAACACACAGATCCGTAACACGCTTGCCGCATTTCAATTTACAGGCGACGAAGTCTTTCAGGAGATACGTTCCTTAAGCGGAGGCGAAAAAGGCCGTGTATCTCTGGCGAAACTCATGCTCTCCGAGGCAAACTTCCTGATCCTGGATGAGCCCACCAATCATCTGGATATCGCGTCAAAAGAAATACTGGAAGAAGCTCTCAATAACTACAGCGGCACTGTGCTGTATGTGTCTCATGACAGATATTTTATCAACAGTACTGCCACGAGGATACTTGAGCTCGTCAACCGGACTTTTGTAAACTATATCGGCAATTACGATTACTATATCGAGAAGAAAGATGAACTGACACAGGCGTATGCACCTGCGGCCGGAACTACCGGAAAAAGTTCCGACGACACGCCGGGCTCATCTCGTCTGAACTGGCGGGAACAGAAAGAGCAGCAGGCAAAAGAGCGCAAGCGTAAAAACGACCTTAAGAAAGCCGAGGAAGAGATCAGCCGCCTGGAAGACCGTAACTCCCAGATCGACCACGAAATGACGCTGGAAGAAGTCTACTCTAATTCCGTCAAATGCCAGGAACTGGCAGAAGAACACGCTGCAAACGAAAAAAGACTGGAGGAGCTGTACGAGATGTGGGAGATGCTGGCTGAGTGAACTTCGTGTTTGCCGGGGAGACTGCCGATGATATAAGATCCGAAAACGGGCGGAGATGAGTCACGGAAATACTTTTTTTGCGAGGAACGGCATGTGCTTCAGGCTCCGCTCCATAATCTGAGAAAAACTAAAGGATCTGAAATCTGATGAAAAGCAAAGCCGCAAAATGGACAACTCGCTTTTGGCTCAGACAGTCCATTTTGCGGCTTAACATCAGCTTCCAGCTCCTTAACTTTTTCTGACAGATTATTCCGAAGTCGCCTTCCCCACATACCGCTCATCTCATTTAAGTCTTCCTGCACCTCATCTCTATCCGTTTTCTGCTTTGTCTCATCCGGCAGTCACTCCAACAAAACCGAAAGCTAAAAAGCCGTTTGAAAGAGGCGCGTAGTTGATAAACTTTGCCCTTTCGATCGGTTTTCTGTAAATTCCGCGATTGCCGGGGAGGCACTTCCGATTGGATGAACGCAGAAAATCAAATGGATACAGCCGACATGATGCACCTTTCGGACAGTCGGGATCGTAATGCGGCCGGTGACTGTGTAAGGTCGTTAGTCAAAGTTAAAGCCTGTGGTATGGCGTTAATCAGGCAAATGAAGTTGTCTGAGTAAAACGAGTTCTTCATTTGCCTGATTGCTTTTAGCCACATCGCAGGCTTGTTACTTTGTCTTATGGCCTGTAACCGGAGCCGGAAGCATTACGATCCCGACTGTTCCGAATATATGCGTCACTCCACTGTATCCGCCTGATTTTCGGACGATTTATTAAGTAAAGTCTCCACGGCAAACACGAATTTCTTACTTCTTCCTGCACATGGGATACCACAGTACGGCCGCCGCAAAGCTGACGCCCGCCAGTCCTCCTGCAATTATGCATCTCAGATACTCTGCCGGCCCGGACGCCGTCATAATTATTCCTGCAAAGCAGACTCCTGCGATCACGGGATGGCAGATGAGCCAAAGGGCATTGACACATCCGATGAAATATTTCATGAGTCTGATGTTCAGACAGTAAAGAACCAGAGGGACGATGTAACTTCCTCCGCACATTATAAGATTGAAGTACATCCCGGCGCTTCCAAACCGTGTGCCGTTCCCTGTTTTCGCAAGCGGCGTAAGCGTCACTGCAATGAGTTCACAGCCAAACAGCACAGCCGCTATTACTGTCCAGAGGATCACCCTTTCTTTTTCTTTCATGCTATTTTCCCCTTTCCATTCCGATTTCTATCGGGATTTTTTAGCTATCATAACAGAAAAAGCCGGTAATATTGCGGGGCTGTCATTTCCGGTATATCCGCATGTCATTTTTGAACGCTTTGGGCGCTTGTCTGTCTTGTGCAAAAGAATTATACTGTTATTAAATACAAAGATCCGGAGGAATATATCATGTTATCTGTCGCCATCTGCGAAGACAATGTCCCGGTACAGTCTCAGCTTGAAAACTATATACATGAACTGTTCAGCAGCTGTCCGGTGGAGGTCTTTTCTTCCGGCGAAGAGCTGCTCTCCTGCCTTGAGGAAAAAGAAAACAACTTTTCCATTTATCTGATGGATATCTCTCTCCCCGGAATTTCCGGGATCGAGACTGCTGCGGCCATAAGAGCCCGTGATCCATATGCTCTGATCCTGTATATCACCGATTACAGAGAGTATGTGTACCAGGTCTTTGAGACGCTTCCTTACCGCTTTATCCTCAAACCTGTCGACAAAAACATATTCCAGAAATCACTGTCCGACGCCATGAATTACTGTACGGACCGGAAGAAAATGTTTCTCTTTCACATTGACCGGTCACAATATCAGATCCCTCTGCAGGAGATCGTATATTTTGAATCGCATCTTCGCCGTATTACACTCCATACCCAGAAAGAAGCCTACACTTTCTACGGACGGCTTCAGGATCTGACCGCCGGACTCAATCCGATGCTTTTTGTGCGTACACATGCTTCTTATATTGTAAATATGGAGTATATACGTGTTGTCCGCGAGACAGAAGCCGAACTGCAGACCGGCGAACGCATCCCTGTCAGCCGGAAGCACCGCACTTCTGTCCGTTCAGAGCATCTGAAATATATGAAATGGAGAACAACGCAATGATATACTTCACACATTATGATATTTATCTCAATACCTTTCTCTGTGTGATCGACATGATCGTTATCATGGAGCTCCGGGAACGCATCTACGGCCGTATCATGCGCCTGCGCGGCGTATGCATCGCACTGTCCGCCGCACTTGCAGTGCTGATCATGATCCTGCCGGAATCATACAGAAATACTTACCTCACTCTCCCTGTCAGCATGGTACTGCTCCCCTTTTATCCGAAGAATCTTAAGAAGAAACTGCTGTTTGAAGTCTGTCTGTTTTCAAGCGTCTTCACGTATATGATGACTCTCAATGACATCACAAACATGACTCCCCGTTTCAGTGAACGGGTGATAACGTATATCGCCCTCTATCATGCAGGCCTCTGGATCCTCCTGTTTGTCGTTCTGAGACTGTGCAGAAATATAGATACAGACATCCCCCTGTCATTGTGGTCTGTCTTTCTCCTGATACCAGTCTGCATCTTTGCAAGTTCGGCTGCCCTGATCCCTCTTTTGGGCAGCAGTTACCTGTCGAGACCAGAGTCCGACATACTGCACCTGATCGTTCAGGCAACGTTTTTGTTCATTAATCTTGCACTTCTGGAGTTTTTGCAGAAATTCACAGGATACTTTCAGAAAGAAAAAGAACAGAGCCTTCTCAGACAGCAGCTCCAGTATCAGGAAAGTCATTATCAGCACCTGATCCGTTCGTCCGAACAGATACAAAAGATTCGCCATGATATGAAAAATCATCTTCAGACGCTGTCGATCCTGTATCATGAGAACAGAACCGATGAACTGCAGGAATATCTTCGTCAGACTTACGAACTGCTCGACAATTCCGGGCAGATCATATCCACAGGGAACCCGTCATTTGACGCGGTCCTTAATATCAAACTGGCGGAAATGGCCAAAACCGGTATTTCCTGCTCTCCCGCTCTCTCGATCCCCCGTGGACTGGCTCTGCCATTCTCCGATACAGTGACCATACTGGGAAATCTGCTCGATAACGCAATAAATTCATGCACTGCCTCTTCGACCGTAACCCTCTCGGTCACATGGCAGCAGGGGACACTCTTCCTGCACATGGAGAATCCGTGCACAGCCGCCGAAAAAGCTCCTTACGGGATCGGAATGAAAAATGTAGAAGAGACAGTAAAGAAACACTCCGGTACTATGAGCACAGAAGTAAAAGACGGAAAATACATAACAGATCTCATACTCTACAAAATAGAGATACGACACACAGAAGAAACTCCTGATTTGATAACTCTTTCATCCATGGAAGGATAATGAGGTCGGCGACTGTGGAGGGGAATTATGAAAAGTTAAAAGCAGGGAAATGGCATTAAGTGGAAAAATGCGGTTGTCTGAGCTTGCGAGTTCCGCATTTTTTCACTTGTTTTTAGCCATTTTCCTGCTTTGTTACTTTGAGTTATTTCCTGCAACCGGAGCCGAAATCATTATCCCTCCATGGATGAATACGTTTACCTCTTATTCCCCATACAGAACACCGCTACGACTCCCGGCCCTGTATGGCTTCCGATCACGGTTCCGATATTGTTTATCAGGATATTGTCGATCCCCATCTTCTCGCGAACAAGCTTCGCCACATATTCTGCATCGTCAAGACAGTCCCCGTGAGTGATCATGATGATGTCGTTATCCCATCCTTTAGACTGTTCGACCGCCATATCTACGATCCTGTTGAGTGATTTCTTTCGTCCCCGCTCTTTTCCGATCACCTGGAGTTTTCCGTTGTCGTCCATATGTATGATCGGTTTTATCTGAACCAGCGTTCCGAGTACAGCCGTTGTCTTGGACACACGGCCGCCCCTGTGCAGGTGGTTCAGGTCGTCTACTGTCACGTCATGACAGATATGGAGTTTATTCTCTTCCACCCACTCTGAGAGTTCGTCGATCGTCATTCCTTTTTCTTTCTGCTGGAGCGCTTTGTACAGAAGGAGACCCTCGCCAAGGCAGGCGCAGAGCGTATCGATCACGATCACTTTCGCCTCGGGGTACTTCTCCTGAAGAGTCTCTCCCGCGATCTTCATGCTGTTCAGAGTTCCGCTTAAAGCGGATGAGAAGCCCAGATGCAGGATGTCTTTCCCGTCTTTTAAGAATGGCTCCAGCAGATCTGCCGCCTCTTCGGGGTTTACCTGGGAAGTAGTGGACATCTTCCCCTCTCTTAATTTTGCAAAAAACTCTTTTGCCGTCAGCCCTTCCATATCTGTATATGTCTCGCCGTCGATCGTGTACCTTAACGGGACTACGGGGACATTTCTCTCCTCGAGCCACTCTTTTGGCAGATCAACAGTACTGTTCACTGTGATCACATATTCTCTCATTGCTGTTTCCTCCTAAATATTGCTGTTCTTTTGCTCTGCACAAAAATATGCAGAATATCACCGCTTTATCTATCATATCACCTTTTAGAGCGTTTATCAAAATATTTTAACAATTTCTCCAAAATGTAAGGCAACCTGTAAAAACATCCTAATTCAGTTTTACATTCAGATAGTTCCGTCCGGACAATGTCTTATTAAATATGAGGAAACAGAGTACCAGGATACTTCCCGCGATAAATCCATACAGATTGAACAGCGCCGTCAGGACAAGGAGCATCAGCCTCATGAATTTCAGAGCATAGCCCAGCTCAAAATTCGGCTGCGTATAGTTTGCCACAGCTACGAATGCCATATAGAGCATGACTTCAGAGTTAAACCATCCTGACTGCACGGAAAATTCGCCCATGACGATACCGGCGATCACGCTCAGAGGCGTGCTGAGCATAGTAGGCGTGTTCATCGCCGCAAGCCGAAGTCCGTCGATCGAGATCTCCAGCAGCAGGAACTGAAAGATCAGAGGGATATTCACCGTATCCCTTACCGCGACGAACTCGAATACTTCCGGGAGCCACTCCAGATTCTGCATAAAGAGAAGATACAGCGGGGTAAAAAATACCGTGGCGACCGTGATAAGCGTCCGCGTCACTTTCAGATAGACTGCCGTCACCGTAGGGAAGTAATAGTCGTTCGCCTCCTCGATCATATCCAGTATCGAGGTGGGGAGGATCATTGCCGACGGCGAATTGTCCACCAGGATGATCACTTTCCCTTCCAGAAGACACGCCGCGGCGGTGTCGGGCCGCTCCGTGTATTTGAATTTCGGGAACGGGTTGAACCATTTCCGCTTAAAGAGGGCTTCCGCCAGGCTCTGCTGGTTCATACGCAGATCGTCGAGCTGCAGGCTTTCGATCCTTTTTTTCAGATTGTTCAGAAGTTCCTTGTCTACGCGGTCGCTCATATAGCAGATCGCGATATCCGTGCGGGAAGCCTGTCCTGCCTCCGTCATTTCCATTACGAGGTGGGGATCTCGTATCCTCCTTCTCATCAGCGCCGTGTTGAAGACGATCGTCTCTACAAAGCCGTCTCTGGAACCCCGCAGCGATTTGTCTTTGTCCGGTTCATCCACACTGCGCGCCGGATAAGTACGGCAGTCCAGAATAATACATTCTTTATATCCGTCTATAAACAGACATGCAGGTCCCGAGAGCACATTCCGTATGACGTCGTCAAAATCCTCTGCGATATCGACCTCCACATAGGGCACATGTTTCTGTATGAACCCCTCCGCGTCCCCGGGCATATCCTCTTCTGTCACAGACAGAAAAGAGTCCATGATCTTTAACATGACTTCATCTTTGATGAATCCGTCAATATAATAGAACACGGACGTCTTCCCGCCTATGACGATATCCCTGCGGATAATGTCAAAGCTCTCTGTCACCGGGAGGATCTCGTTCATATATCTGATATTATCCTCAAATGAGGAACTGAGTTTTCTGCTGTTCTTTTCTACCATAGACATCGTCTCCTTTCCGCCCGCCATATTCAGCGCGGCAGCAGCGGTATCTATGGTTATCTTTCCCTGATGAGCACGAAATATGCGGAAATAATTCTATTCTTCTTCAAGATATCCCGCTTTTTTCATTTTCTCAATCACCTGAGCCTGGCGCTCTCTTGCCAGTTTCGGGCTTGCGACCGGATTGTAATTCGTCGGAGCATTCGGTATCCCGGCCAGGAGGGTGCACTCGTCAAAATCCATCTCCGAGGGCGGCTTCCCAAAGTATCCCCAGGATGCGTCTGCAACGCAGTAATACCCGTTTCCGAAAAAGATCGAATTGACATACAGTTCAAATATCTTGTCCTTGTCAAGGACAGACTCGATCTTAAACGCCATAAAAAGCTCTGAAATCTTCCTCACGATCTTCTTATCCTGTGTAAAATACTGATTCTTCGCAAGCTGCTGGGTGATCGTACTTCCGCCCTCCACATAGGATCCGGCTCTGACGTCGTTGATCAGAGCTCTCCCCGTAGCGATCGGATCGAATCCCGAATGCGAATAGAAGCGCTTGTCCTCCACCGCCAGCACGGCGTCAATGTAAGTCTGCGGCAGTTCGTCGATCGTTGTATAATTGTCGATGGATTCGATCCTGGCCGCCATCTCTTCTATACTTTTTTCATCCAGTGCTTCTCTGTAATCCCTGTATCCTTTCACACAGAGCACACCGACCAGGATGACGATGGCCACAAAAAGGAAAGAACACAGACGTTTTATCCATTTCATCGTATATGAATGCTCCTTTTATATATCAAGTATATCGGACGAATCTGTGTTCTTCCATTACATTTTCTTACGATTTTCTAAAAAATATGACATTATTGTAAGCCGCTTTATTTCCGCGGGCAACGAACCAGGCGGACATGCCTGCATGTCCATTTGGCGACTGCCGCGAGGGTCAAATACCCCGATGCTTACATCGGGGTATTTGACTTGGTAGTACTTCCAAATCCGCCGTTTCTGATCTCCGTCGCGTCGTCGTCGAGCGTGATACCGTATTCCACGAAGATACCCTGCATAAATCCCTCTCCCGCTTTTAGTTCAAGCGTTTTGTCTTCATTACTGTCATTGGTGATCTTCGAGAAAATGTGTCCCTCATTGTCCGAATAATAATAATCGCTGTCGATGATGCCTACTGTATTATTAAGCTGAAGACGGTATTTGAAACCGAGCCCGCTTCTCGGATAGCACTTAAGCACCCACTCCGGTTCCATCCACACACGGACGCCGGTAGGGATCTTTATCGTCTCACCCGGTCTGAGGGCGATATCCGCCGGAGCAAAAAAATCATATCCTGCGCTCCCCGCCGTTGCCCGTCCCGGCAGCCGAATCCCATCGTAGATTTCCCGTATCCTGTCTCTGTCTGTAATGCCGAGGGTATCTCCCCACCCTTCCAGAAACTGTTCAAAACTTACTTTTTCAAATTTTGCGATCCTCTTCATCTGACTTCTCCTTGTATAATTCCTTTTCTTCTGTATCTGTTATTTCAGCGTCTGCTTTTTCCCCGGTTCCTATTTGCGGAAGATGCCGGACTGATCGAGCACATCCAGTATTTCCCCGATTGTTTTCTCATCCACTACAAGAGCCATCCTGACATAGCCCTCACCGCCGGGACCAAATGCGCTTCCCGGCGTCACGATCACGCCGGTCCTCTCCATCAGCCTCATGCAGAAGTCCGCAGAGGAATCATATCCTCCGGGAATCTTTGCCCACACGAACATAGTTCCCCGGCTGTCCGGCACATTCCAGCCGATCCGCCGTAAGCCCCCGCAGAGAGCGCGGTTCCGTCTTCCGTATTCCTGCCTCTGTTCTTCTATAAAATCATCCGGACCTGTAAGAGCTGCGATGGCTGCATACTGTACCGGATAAAAGATGCCGTAATCGATCTGTGACCGCAGCAGACGGAATTTACTGATGATATCTTTATTTCCCACCACAAATGAGATCCTGGCGCCGGTCAGATTGTATGATTTGGAAAGAGAATAAAGCTCAGCTCCCACTTCTTTCGCGCCCTTGTAGGATAAAAATGACTTGCCGGGCTTCTCCGCATATGTAATATCCGAATAGGCATTGTCATGCAGGATCACGATATCATTTTTCTTTGCAAAAGCGATCAGTTTTTCGTAAAAGTCATCCGGGGCGCACACGCAGACCGGGTTCAGCGGATAAGATACGATCATATATTTTGTCTTTTTCAGCGTTTCTTCCTGAATACTGTCAAGATCCGGCAGGTATCCTGTCTCTTCCCTGATCTCATAATACCGCACATCCGCTCCTGCCATGATCCCGCTCATCTCAAACATCGGATAACCCGGATCCGGCACGAGGATCACATCGCCCGGATCACAGAAGATCATGCCGATGTGCGCCATCGCCTCCTGGGAACCGTAGACGGACATCACTTCATCTGTGCTGATCTCCACGCCGAAACGCTTTTTGTAACGATACTGTACCGCCTCTAAAAGCTCCGGCAGATCTGCCAGTGAATATTTATAATTCTCCGGCTTTGCACACGCCTCCTGCATAGCTTTCATCACATGGGGCGCGGGCTTAAAGTCCGGCGTCCCCACGGACAGATTATAGACTTTGCGTCCCTCTTTTATAAGTTCTTCCTTTTTCTCGTTGAGAGCGCCGAATATCCCCTGTTTAAAATCATTGATCATACTTGAAAAATGACTGTTGTCCACTTAAGATACCTCCCTTGTGATCATTCATGCCGTATGCAGCGCAAACCGCATTGTAAGGACAGTCTCCTCTGAGCTGCCCTGTACCCTGTACAGTCACAAGACAGATTATAACATATCTCACGGCAAAACGCCAATCTCCGGAAGTGCCAAAAGGAGCCAAAAGATGGCGTTTGTTCTCCCTCTCTCCAACAAACAAATGGATTGCTACAGTACACCCTCTAAGAGACTCCTTTATGAAATACTTAGAGATGTCTATTTGCTATAAATTGCGCAGATAACAGCCACAAAAAGTCCCGATAGAATCCACGGAAATGCTGCCTGAAAAAATTCATACATTTGTATTTACCTCCTGCTTTCTATTCAAAACTATTTTCTGTTGCTCTTATACTGATTGTATTGCACAAAGAATATAGCGAATATCACAAGATACATTAACAAAGCACCACCTGCAAAAAATGCAACAAGATAGTTATGCGTACTAAAAAAATGGAAAAAAAACTGCGGGAATATTGCAAAGAATATAACTAACAGTGGAACCATTCTACCTTTCAATACACGTTGCATCATATAAAGTCTTGATTCTTCATCACAGAAAATTTCTTCTGCCATACCATCTTCGGCAACTGCTTTTCTGAAATAACTGTAGCCAACATAATCCTGTATGTATTCCCAACCGCAATCATCAAACATTTTCAAGTATTCATCTTTATGTGTAAGTCCGTCTTTGTTATAGTCAAGTTGATATACCACATCTTGAGGAACACATTTTTCAAAATAATACTTTCCAAAGCCCGTTACCTTAATAAATTTCCAACCCGACTTGTGCATTTCCCGCAAATAATCCTGCTCTTTTTCATATTCAAATATTGTAAACCATTTGTATTGTTTTTTTAATTCCATTCTACCTTTCCTCCTGAACTATCTTATATAAGCGTTCAATTCGTCTCATTTCAATCTGCAAAACTTCTAACCCCAAATCTGTGATTTGATAGATTTTTCGTTTATCCTCTTCGCGAACAAAACGGATTACATTGTCTTTTTCCATTTTTGACAAACTCCCGTACATCGTGCCGGGCGTAAGTTTAATAGCACCATCTGTCATTTTTTCAACCATTTTAACAATGCCATATCCGTGATTAGGTTTTCGCAAACACAATAAGATAAAAAAAGCAGTTTCCGTCATAGGAACATATACTTTTTTTATATGCTGGTCCATTTTATATACCCCCTCTCAGTTTCAGTACGATATATTGCATTTCGATATATGTATTATATCACAGTACGATACAAAAATTCAATACTTTTCCATATAAAATTTTTCTAAAAAAAGACGGTAAAACCGACATGTTAATGACAGCTTACCGCCCTGTAATACGAGGCTTTTCTGTATAAAATTTACTACACCATTTAAAACGGCGTCCCGTACAGATCGTACGGAGTCACCTGATACACGTAATAGTTCAGCCAGTTCGTGTAGAGATTGTTGGCGTGGGAACGCCATGTCAGGAGAGGCTTATTTTCAGGATCATCCTCAGGATAATAATTCTCCGGTATCTGCGGATCCATGCCTTTTCCCCTGTCTCTTATGTATTCTGTGTCAAGTGTGACACGGTCATATTCGGGGTGTCCCATAACGAATACCTGTCGCCCACCCTGCGCCATACACAGAAATACGCCTGCCTGAAGCGAATCCGCAAGGATAGTGATCCGCTCATCCGCCTCAAGAAGATCCTGGGGCACTTCCGTGTATCTCGAATGAGGCGCCATAAACACATCGTCGAATCCTCTCACGAGAGGGATCTTCCTGTTCCTCACCCGATGCCGGTACACGCCGGAGAGCTTCTTTGGAAGTTCCCTTTTATCGATACCGAAATGATAATAGATCCCCGCCTGCGCTCCCCAACACAGATGCAGAGTAGAAGTCACGTTCGTTTTCGACCACTTCATGATCTCCTTTAATTCTTCCCAGTAGTCTACCTCTTCAAAAGCCAGACGCTCTACAGGCGCTCCGGTGATGATGAAGCCGTCGAACTTTTTATCCCTTATACCCTCAAAAGGTTCGTAAAACTTATAGATATGACTTGTGGATGTATTCTTCGATACATGACTTGTCATGCGCACGAATGTTACATCTACCTGGAGCGGCGTGTTGGAAAGAGACCTCAGGATCTGGAGCTCCGTATCCTCTTTCAGAGGCATCAGGTTAAGCAGTCCGATACTGATCGGACGGATATCCTGATGCGCTGCCCTGTACTCATCCATTACAAATATATTTTCCTGTTCCAGTATCTCTTTTACCGGAAGATCATTCTGTACCCGGATCGGCATTATGACTCTCCTCTTCTGTCATTATGTATTTCCGGCGCTCTCCCGCGCCGGACTGCGATAGTAAGATTATAACGCTTATCTCATCTCACCGTCAACCGCAATGGCACTGGAATGTAGCACATTCTGTACCATCCGCTGTTGTTGCGCTTCCGCCCTCCACGCTGATCTTACCTGCATGACATTTACACTGCTCGTTATACATACAGTTTGTCGCCTTGCAGTCGATAGCGGAGCGGTCGGATGCCGTATTCATAGAATTGGAATAGCTTCCCTCTTTTCTCTCCTGAAAGCTGTCGCAGCATGTCTCCTGCGGATTCTTTGCGTTCTCTCCTCCCACCTGGATCTTGTCAAGGGCACAGAGATACTGCTGATTGTGTACACATGTCTGTACGGTACATTTTAATTCCGGCATAATGATACCTCCTCTTTCTTCAGATTCAGGATCATTATTCCCTTTTATCACGCAAATTATACTTTCAGATCATATCCTGACGCGTTCCCGGTCCGGATGTTCCCCCGACCATCCTGCCTGAGGCATTGTCGCCAGTCTCCAGATATCCTCCTGCTCCATCTCGAAAGAATACAGGTCGAGATTCTCTTTCATCCTTTTTATTGAAGAAGACTTCGGCAAAGGGATAATCTCTCTCTGGACTGCAAATTTCAGGCAGATCTGCGCCGGCGTCACACCGTATTTCTCCGCCGTCTCCAATACCAGAGGCTCTTCCAGCACTCTCTGACGGCCGATCGGGCTCCACGCCTGAACAATGATATCTCTTTCCTTACAGTACTGTACAACGGCCTCCTGACTATAGCCGGGATGATACTCGATCTGGTTCACTGCAGGTCTGACTGTACAGTCTTTCAGGATATTTTCGATGTGGTGCGGAAGGAAATTGCTCAGGCCGATAGCGCGCACCTTTCCCGTCTGGTATAATTCCTCCATAGCCTTCCACGTCTCTCTATCTAACTGCTTCCAGTCCTTGTAACCCGGCTCCGGAAGCGGCCAGTGGATCAGGTACAGATCCAGATAATCTGTATTCAGATTCTCCAAAGTGCGTTCAAAAGCATCTTTAACGTTCTCATATCCCATCTCTGTTTTCCAGAGTTTGCTGGCGATAAAGATCTCGTCTCTGGAAATACCGCTCTCTCTGACGGCCTGCGCCAGATATGTCTCTGTTCCATAGAACGATGCCGTATCAAAATATCTGTATCCTGCTTCGATCGCAGTGCGGATCACATCCGCGCTCTTCCCATCCGCCGCTTTATATGTTCCGAACGCTATGGCAGGTAACTCCACACCATTATTTAGTATATAATGTTCCGCTTTATTTAATCCGTATCTGTTTTTCATCTTTCTTTCCTCATTTTTTCCTCATTTTCAGCCATATATGTACAACTGCAAAAAATTCTCTCATCAGATAATTAAGTTGAAATACCGGATTTGAACTGGCAGGAATCTTATGAACATTCCGATACCCTTCCTGACGTGCGATCAGGAGCGCACGGTACATATGGAACCCGTTTGTCACGATCCCGATATCCTCCCGCTTAGGATCTGTATATTTTTTGCTGTATCTTAAGTTTTCTCTGGTCGATGTAGACTGGTCTTCTCTGATGATCCTTTTGCTGCTGATCCCGGCGGAGATCAGATGGTCTGCCATTGCATCCGCTTCAGATATCGCCTCTCCCGGTCCCTGGCCTCCGGAAACGATGACCCGTGTATCCGGATACTTTTTCAGATACATGACAGCCTTGTCCAGACGCCGTTTCAGCGAATCCGTGATCTTCTTTCCCCTTACCTGGGCTCCCAGGACAATAATGCAGTCCACTTTCCTGTCGCATCGGGAGAACATGCCGGAAATAATCCGTACTTCCACTATGATGAGGAAGACCCAGCCCGCCGTGCAGAACGCCGACAGAAAAGTATACATGCATGCAGGAAGCGGCGTACATCCCAAAGCAAGATGCACGCCGCCCGCCAGCAGCCAGAAGACTGCAAAAGTAGATCTGAGCTTTCGTGAATACCATACAAGTATAAGGTAATATATTATACACAAAGTGCCTGTGATCAGAAAATAATCTTTCATTTATGCATTTCTTCCGCAACACTTTTTATATTTCCTGCCGCTGCCGCACGGACATGGATCGTTTCTCCCGATCTTTTTCGGCTTTCGGACAGTGCCTGACGCTTTCTGCTCTCTGTAGAGACGCTTCCTCGTCTCCTCGTCAAAGATGGACTCCCACTGAGGAAGCTCATAGAGCCAGTCAGCCTTTGCATCGACCATGTTCTTATAAAGCTTCTCCTTATCGAATCCGAGACTGACTTCAGTGTCTTCGGTCATAGTCTCGATCGGATTCGGAGTTTTAAGACTGTCATTGATCCCGTCAAGGAATCCGACCATTGTCATGACGTCCTGTCCGTATTTTTCTGCCAGCTCTTTTACTGTTCCCTTTACTTCTGTATCAGGTTCCTTAAGAATCTTTTCATAGATCTCTTTTTCTATAGAAAAATAATTGCTCCAGAGTCTCTCAAGCTGATCTTTTGGCATTGTCTGGTCGTAAGCCATACCGCGCCACCGGTCCAGTAAACTTTTTTCACTCATTGTATATTACTCCTTTATCTGTATCTGAAAATCTGTCGGGAATCATTATATACCAATTTCTGTTTGCCGTAAACTGTTATTTTGGTTATACTGTAGTTGCATCGGTACGTACCGATATCAGAATATGACAGTCAGGAGGGACTTACCTAATGAACAGATTAAAACGCATCCTCGCTCTGGCCGGCGCAGTTCTTCTCGCCGCCATGTATGGCGCCACGCTGGTCTTTGCCCTGATCGACTCGCCCGCCGCCGCAGGACTTTTCAGAGCGGCTGTCGCAGCCACGATACTTATTCCTGTCCTTCTGTATGCATATATCTTCGTGGCGCGTCTGCTCGGACAAAGAGACCGTGATGACGATGACACGCCGGGATAAAACGCCGAAAAGCGGTCAGACATACAGAAGTTCTGCCAGTTTCAGAGCAGTCTCCGTCTCTTTGATATGTTCTGTCCCCAATATAGTCTCAGACGGATCCATCGCTTGTCTCTTTTTCAGGTATTCTTCCATCGATATCATATTTCTTGCCGTTTCGCTGCTGTCTTGACACATAAAAATACCTCCTTGTCTTAAATCTCAGCCTTATATTTTATGTTCAGGACAGCACGATTATGACTCTTTTTTATATGATCGATATCCGGCTTTTCCGGCCCCATCCTTTATCGGTCGCGGTAAATGATGTCCTCTCTTCCGGGACCGTTGCTTATCATCGCGATCGGATAGCCGATCTCTTTTTCTATAAATTCAATATAGTTCCTGCAGTTCTCAGGGAGATCCTCATATTTTCTGATCCCACGGATATCAGACTTCCATCCCGGAAGCTTTTTGATCACAGGTTTCGCTTTTTCGAGAAGATGTGTAACAGGGAAGTCTGTCGTCACCTCTCCGTTGATCTCATAGCCTACGCATACAGGGATCTCATCTAAATATCCCAGCACATCGAGCACTGTGAACGCTACGTCCGTCGTCCCCTGCATACGGCATCCGTATCTGGAAGCAACGCAGTCAAACCAGCCGACGCGTCTCGGACGTCCCGTCGTAGCGCCGTACTCTCCCCCGTCTCCGCCTCTTTTTCTAAGTTCTTCAGCCTCATCCCCGAATATCTCGCTGACGAAAGCTCCGGCTCCTACAGCGCTTGAATACGCTTTGCACACCGTGATGATCTGTCGGATCTCATAAGGCGGGATGCCCGCGCCGATCGCTCCGTATGCCGCAAGTGTAGATGAGGATGTGACCATCGGGTAGATCCCGTGATCCGGATCTTTCAGAGAGCCAAGCTGCCCTTCCAGCAGGATGTTTTTGCCCTCTTTGAGCGCGTTGTGGAGATAGAGCGATACATCACACACATAAGGCTCGATCATCTCTTTATAGCTGATAAGTTCTTTATACAATTCGTCAGGATCGATCAATGGTTTGTGGTAGAGATGCTCAAGGAGCACGTTTTTCTGTTCGGCCACGCGGACGACTTTCTCTCTGAGCAGCTCATCGTCAAAAAGCTCGCTCACCTGGAAGCCGATCTTGGAATATTTGTCCGAATAAAACGGCGCGATGCCTGATTTCGTCGAGCCAAAAGACCTGCCGCCTAGGCGCTCTTCTTCGTACGCGTCGAAATTCCTGTGATAGGACATCACCATCTGCGCCCTTTCGGACACAAGGATCTTCGGCATCGGAACGCCTCTGTCTACTATAGACCTGATCTCCGAAAACAGTCTCGGCACATCAAGCGCCACCCCGTTTCCGATGATGCTGGTCGTATGGCTGTAAAAGACGCCGGACGGCAGTGTATGCAGCGCAAATTTGCCATAGTCATTAACGATCGTATGACCTGCGTTCGCTCCACCCTGAAAACGTACGATGATATCGGACTCCTTTCCGAGCATATCGGTGATCTTGCCCTTGCCCTCATCGCCCCAATTTGCACCTACTACTGCTTTTACCATTTTGATTCCTCCTGCGTATCGTGCTTGTAAATATATGGCAGCGGCAAAAGCCGCCGTTAGAATTATACTATAGTTTTGTCGTTCTGTAAAATGTTATTTCGGTTTTTCCGGATGGCTCGGGCTGAACTATTACTGTTTTACCGTCTTTTTCTATTGTCTTTTCCCGCAAAAAGTATTACAATAGTTAGCATATCCGGGATGTTCTCTTTTCATTATCGGAGCACATCTTCTGACAGAAAGGAGACTTTACATTGAAAAAATTGATCAAATGGTTCAGTATCTTTGCTGTGATCGGGGCAGCGATCGGACTCGCCATTGCATATTTCTGCAAGGACAGTTCGGATGATCTTTCGGAAGACAGGGAAGATCTTACAGAGGATGAAGATTTTGATCTGGATGCAGATCTCCGGCCCGCCCAGAGAGAATATGTCTCTCTCAAAAAAGAGACGGAGGAAAATGCATCAGAAACGCCAGAGAACGGCTCCGACGGGCCGAAAGACGACTGACGTTATGCCAGCCAGTCCTGTAAGCGCCAGAAAGATCGATATAAGACAAAAAGCCGGGAGCACCCGGCTTTCTTTGTTATCTGCACCAGGCTTTTCTCAAAAGCCCTGCAGCCTCTCTTATCTTTTCTTCGCTCATATTGGCATATCCCAGGAGTATGACCGTCTCATCCGTGTCCCGGGGACAGTCCACGTAATATCCCGACAGACCGTAGACTTTCACGCCACTCTCCGCCGCAAGATGTATGAGTTCCTCTTCGCTTCTCCCGTCTTTAAAATGCAGAAGAAGATGAACTCCGGCATTCTCCCCTGATATATTAAGACCGCCGCCCAGCTTTTTTAATTCTGCCAGGAGCGTATCATGCCTGCTGCGGTAGAGGGCCCTCATCTTGTTCAGATGACGTTCGTAGTATCCTTCCTCGATGAATTTACAGAGTATCATCTGATCCACTCTGGACACGGTTGAACTGATAAACCCGCACCGTTCTCTGTATATTTCATATACTGGTTCCGGGAGCACCAGATAGCTCATGCGGATCGCCGGCGCTATCGACTTTGAAAAAGTGCCTATATAGATCACTTTACCGTTTCTGTCGTATCCCTGGAGCGCGGGGATCGGCTTTCCTTTATACCGGAACTCGCTGTCGTAATCATCCTCTATGATATATCGCCCTTCTTTTTTTTCCGCCCAGCCCAGCAGATCCATACGGCGTCGGATCGGCATGACAGTCCCCAGAGGATACTGATGCGACGGCATCACAAATGCAATATCCGCGCCTGACCTTTCCAGTTCCTCCACGATCATTCCCTTTTCATCCATATCCACCGTACACACTTCGCAGGAAAGGTTTGCAAACAGACGGTACGCCTGCTTATAAGTCGGATTCTCCAGAGCCACTTTGTGATCCGTTCCGATCACTGCGCACAGCAGCATCATAAGATAATCATTCCCGGCGCCCACGATGATCTGTTCCGGCAGACACTCCACCCCGCGCGCCTGATGAAGATAGCTGCTGATGGCATTTCTAAGTCCCGGATCCCCCTGGGGACACCCGAGGCGGAAGAGTTCGGCTCTGTCCTCCCCCAGACTCTCTCTGGCGAGTTTCCTCCATGTATTATACGGAAAGCTGTTCAGATCGACGCCGTTCGGCGTGAAATCATAGAGATATTTCCTGCTTTCCCCGCCTGCGGGCGGAGTCTTCGCAGGCGTCTGCCGTTCGATCCTGTAGAGTCCTTCGATCTGTGATACAAAATATCCCCGGTATGGCTGAGATTCGATATACCCTTCCGAAAGGAGCTGCTCATAAGCCAGTTCTACCGTACTCCTGCTCACGTCAAGATGGCGGCTGAGAGCACGGGTAGAGGGCAGTCTCTCGCCGCTTGAGATCCTGCCCCGCCTTATCTCCTCTTTTATATAACCGTAGATCTGCTCGTACAGAGGCGTCTTCGTCTCCGGCTTCAGATTGATCGTCAGTTCATACATATCACGCTTCTCATTATTTCGGCAGTTTAAACGAGCTCTTCAGCGACACGATCCTGTTGAACACAAGATGCTCCGGAGACGAGTCACGGGCGTCGATGCAGAAGTAGCCGTTGCGCACGAACTGGAAACTGTCGTATGCCCCATAGCCTTCAAAGCTCGGTTCCACATATGCGTCTTTCACAACTGTCAGTGAATCCGGGTTCAGGTTCAAAGTGCCGTCCTCTTTATTATAGACGCCTTTTTCCTCGTCGATCAGATTCTCATACAGGCGTACCTCCGCTCTCTGCACATGTGACGCCGGAACCCAGTGGATGGTTCCCTTGACCTTTCTTCCGGTAAATCCGCTGCCGGCCTTTGTCTCGGGATCATATGTGCAGTGAACCACCGTCACTCTTCCGTCGTCGTCTTTCTCAAAACCAACGCACCTGACAAAATAGGCGTGCATCAGCCGCACTTCATTTCCGGGGAAAAGACGGAAATACTTTTTCGGCGGTTCTTCCATAAAGTCGTCTCTTTCAATATAAAGTTCACGCCCAAACGGGACTTTCCTGCTGCCCAGTTCTTCATTTTCCAGATTATTGGCAACGTCAAGATACTCTGTCTGATCTTCGGGATAATTGTCGATGACCAGCCTGACAGGATCAAGGACAGCCATCATACGCGGACGCTTCATCTTAAGGTCTTCTCTGATGCAGTACTCCAGCATCGCGTAGTCCACAGAGCTCTGTGCCTTTGACACTCCGCAGAGGTCTATGAACATTCTGATCGACTCCGGTGTGAAGCCGCGCCTGCGCAGTGCGGCGATCGATACAAGACGCGGATCGTCCCATCCGTCCACGATCCCGTCCTCCACAAGTTTCTTGATATATCGTTTTCCCGTCACGACATTGGTAAGATACAGCTTTGCAAACTCTATCTGCCTTGGAGGGTTCTCAAATCCGCACTCCCGGACTACCCAGTCATAGAGCGGTCTGTGATCCTCGAATTCGAGCGTGCAGATCGAATGTGTGATGCCCTCGATCGCATCCTCGATGGGATGCGCAAAGTCGTACATCGGATAAATGCACCACTTGTCCCCTGTGTTATGATGCGTCATGCGGGCCACACGGTAGATGACCGGATCTCTCATGTTGATGTTAGGCGACGCCATATCGATCTTTGCGCGCAGCACTTTCTCGCCGTCCGCATATTTCCCGTCCCGCATCTCTTCAAACAGCTTCAGGTTCTCCTCGACAGAACGTCCGCGGTAAGGGCTCTCTTTGCCGGGTTCCGTCAGCGTCCCACGGTACTCTCTCATCTCCTCTGCAGTCAGGTCGCATACAAATGCCTTTCCTTTCCTGATCAGTCCGACTGCACACTCGTACATCTGGTCAAAATAATCGGAGGCAAAATAGAGATGTTCGCCCCAGTCTGCCCCAAGCCATCTGATATCCTCTTTGATGGAATCAACAAACTCCGTCTTTTCCTTTGTCGGATTCGTATCGTCAAACCGCATGTGGAATGTCCCGCCGTATTCTCTGGCCAGACCGTAGTTTAAAAGAATGGACTTCGCATGTCCGATATGGAGATATCCGTTCGGTTCGGGCGGGAACCGCGTGCACACATGATCGTAAACACCCGCCGACAGGTCTTTTTCTATCTCCTGCTCGATAAAATTCTTAGAAACAGCTTCGTTTTCCATTGTCTCCTCCTCTGATCACGCAGACAGTAGCGCGGGAAAAGCCCGCTCTGCGTTCATAGAAGTTATCTTACCATAAAACGCCGCAGACCACAAGTGCAGAAGCCGTCCGCAGTCTGTCACAGCAAAGCCTCTGCCCTGCCCCTCTCAAAATACTTTCCCACATCCGAGAGAAGGCTGGCAAAATAAAGACTCAGCATGGGATCGATATCCGGGTGATCTCTCCTGAGATCATACTCCTGCACCCCGATGAATCTTGTGTGCGACGCTTTCCAGTCCCGCTCGAGCACAGGCAGAAAGTCCTCGATATCATCCGTCCCTACGAAGAAGAATATCTCGATATTATTCTTCATCGTATCAAAATACCGGTAAAAATCCGGCAGTTCACCCTGTTCCATGTTTCTGATGAATTCCATCAGCCTGACTAATCCGTCTCGTAAATCCTTTAGCTCCTCTCTTCCCATCTTCATATCTTTTCCTCCAGCCCGGGCCGGAAACACCACTATTTCCTACAAGTATAGCATACCCCAAAGATAAGGGAACGAAATGACAGAGATCATTGCATTTTTCTCTTGACAATACAATATCGGCTGGTGTATATTAATCCATGCGTATAGACGCAGGTCATGCTACTGTGGCGCAGTCGGTAGCGCGCATCCTTGGTAAGGATGAGGTCGGCGGTTCAAGTCCGCTCAGTAGCTTTACAGTTGTTCAGAATCCAGCAGTATGGTGAACGGGCCGTCATTTATAAGGCTTACTTCCATCTCTGCCCCAAAGCTTCCGGTCTGTACTTCCTGTACAGACTTTTTACATTCCTGTATCACATATTCATAGAGACGCTCGGCCTTGTCCGGCGCCCCCGCTTCGATAAAGCTCGGCCTGTTCCCCTTTTTACAGTTGGCATACAGCGTGAACTGAGACACAAGCAGGAGACTTCCTCCCACATCGGCAAGCGAGAGGTTCGTCTTGCCGTTCTCGTCCTCAAATATCCTCAGTCCGGTCATTTTCTTTATCATTTTATCTGCCGTCTGTTCTGTATCGCTGTCGCACACGCCGATCAGAACAAGATACCCTTTCTGTATCCTGCCGATCACCTGTCCGTCTGCCGAAACAGACGCTTCTTTTACCCGTTGGATCACAAATCGCATCTCTGTTGTCTCTCCTGTCTTTATTCCTGTTATCTTTATTTGTTCTTTCTTTCACCGATCCCGAAATGCATGAGCACGAGCGCGATCACCGCGAGAGGTATGCTCCCCAGGATAATCAGGCCGACCAGGATATCCGGCAGGAATCTGCTCTCGAGATCAATCAGCACTGTCCCGAAGAAGTTAAACAGCGCATGCATAGCCATCGGGACGAAAAGGCTTTCGTAGCGCCATGCGAGATATCCGAGCAGGAATCCGAACAGCGCCGTATAGATCCCCTGGACGAGGTTCATGTGGAATACGCCGAACAAGACAGCCTGGATCAGATTCGCCGCCAGGAAACAGGCGCCGCCTCGCCTTAAATACTGCAGGATCAGCCCCCGGAAGATCGTTTCCTCCACCAGCGGCGGAAGGACCAGCGTTGCTACTGCCCATACAAGAGAATATTCCGAAAGTCCGGAAGTCTCCACGAGGTCTGTATAGTTCTCCATCGCGGACGGCATGAGCATCATGATAAGTCCCATCAGCAAAGAGACGATATGCTGGACCGCAAATGTCAGCGGCACCAGCCAGATGAAGCACGACGGGCTGAGTTTTTTCGTCTGGGCCGTCAGGAACCGGTCTGCCCCCACCGGCGCGATAAATGCAAAATAATACCAGAGCAGGAATACCGATCCGGTTATCACATAGATCAGGCACGAATACAGGTTCAGATTGTCCAGCAGGTATTCATAGACCATATCTATCCCGCCTGCCCCGCCGATCACAGCGCCAAACAGAGCCGATCCGACCGAGAGCAGCAGCCCGCTGCCGTTGATCAGGATCATCGTGAACACGAACACCAGAACAGCCAGCACGTAGTTTACACCTTTTTTCATCATTTTTAATCTTCTCCTTTGTTGCATATCGTATTGTATTTTTCGGAGTTTATCCGTTTCGTCGGAGCATCTTTTCTGCTTTTCCCCTTATCCTCTGTATCGCATTGTCGACAGACTTGGGGCTTTTGTCAAGAAGCTCGGCTATCTTCCTGTAATCTGTTCCCAGAAGATGGAGATACAGGACATGGTTCTCAAAAGGACTCAGACTGTCCTTTAGCTGTTCTACGAAAGCTTCCGTATATTCTCTTCCAAAATAGAGCGCCTCCGGATCCGTCTCCTGCTCTGGTTCGATCGTGTCGATCAGAGGCATTTTCTTCCCGTCGTGCTGCACTTCACTCTCCTCATACAATGAAATATATGAGTTGAGCGGCAGATGCTTTTTCCTCTTTGACGCCTCGATCGCGCTGTACATCTGCCGCGATACACAAAGCTCTGCAAAACTTGAAAAAGACGCTCCCTGCTCCTTGTCATAGTCGCGCACCGCCTTGATAAGCCCTATCATCCCCTCCTGGATCAGATCCTCGTTCTCACCGCCCAAAAGGAACATCGCACGCGCCTTTTTCCTTACCATCGGTTTATACTTGTTCATGAGGTGATCCATGATCTCTCTGTCGCCGTTTATCATCTCTTCAATGAGCTGCTCGTCCGTCATCCTGTCATATTTTCCCATATCCATCCACCCGCCTTTGGCAGAATATCATTTCCATATCGTCAGACTTTCTTATCTTTTGAGCCTCTGTCTCACGATCTCATAACAGAGCACGCCGCCTGCGACCGAGGCATTCAGAGAAGAGATCTCGCCTTTCATCGGAATACCGGCGGTATAGTCGCACTTTTCTTTCACAAGTCGGCTCACGCCCTCTCCCTCACTCCCGATCACCAGTCCGATGGGGCCGCTCAGATTCAGATCATACATCGTCTCTCCGTCCATATCTGCGCATACGAACCACAGCCCCCGCTTTTTTAGTTCTTCTATCGTCCTTACGAGATTCGTCACTTTCGCCACCGGGGTGTAGTTCAGCGCTCCGGCGGACGTCCTGGCCACAGTTGCAGTAAGTCCCGAAGCCCGTCTCTTCGGGATGACCACACCGTGCGCGCCGACGATATTGGCCGTGCGGATGAGCGCGCCCAGATTGTGCGGATCTTCGATGCCGTCAAGCAGGATGAGAAACGGATCTTCCTTTCGCTCCTCTGCAATCCGGAACATATCTTCGATATCCGAATATTCATACGCGGCCGCACAGGCGATCACTCCCTGGTGTTTCCCTGTCAAAGAGAGCTGATCCAGACGTTCCCTGGTCACAAAATTCAGGATCGTATCGTGCTTTCTGGCTTCCCGGACGATCGAACGCACCGGTCCGTCCTGGCATTGGTCCAGGACAAAGAGTTTGTCTATCGGCCTGCCGGATCGGAACGCTTCCAGAACAGCGTTCCGTCCTTCTATCATCAGCGTATGCCCGTTGTCACCTGCTGTATCTGTACTGTTGAATCTCTGCATCTTTAATCCTCTTTCTTTTCTTCCATAGCTTTCAGTCCGATCGATATCAGTTCGGTCAGCCTTTCATACTCTCCGCTCAGATAAAGATACCCTGTCAGAGCCTCAAACCCTGTCGCCCTGCGGTAATCAGTAATGGACTGATTCTTCGCAGGAGTCACACTGCGGGCGTTTCTCCCGCGGCGGTACACCGCATGCTCCTCTTCGGTAAGATGATCCTGGATCGTCCGCATCATATAGGACTGAGCAGACGCCTGAACATACCTGCTTGTCTCCTCATGGAGTTTGTGGACCTGCCGTTTCCCTTTCCCGGCTGTCATAAGCCGGACGATGAGATCGAACACGCCGTCTCCGATATACGCCAGCACAAGCGGGGAACATTCTTTTGGATCTGCGTGCATCATGCCCGGTATATCCTGAATATAGTGTTCCAGTCCGTATCCTATGCCTTTTTCCATTTTACCCCTTCCCGCGTATCCTCCAGGATGATCCCCTTTGACAGCAGTTCGTCTCTTATCTGGTCTGCAAGAGCGAAGTTCTTTTCCTTTCTTGCGGCCTGGCGCTTCTCTATCATCGCCTCGATCTCCTCATCGAGTATCTCTTCCCCTTTGTCAATGATGATGCCGAGCACGTCTGTCAGCGTAAAAAGACGTTCATTCAGCCCGTCCAGGCACTCTTTCGATCTGCTTCCATCCGCCGTCGTATTGATATATTTCACGAGTTCAAAGACAGCCGCTATGGCGTCTGCGGTGTTAAAGTCATCGTCCATCGCGGTCTCGAATCCGCGCACATATTTATCCGCACTGTCAAGGATCACCTTTTCCTCCTCCGTCAGTTCGCCCTCTTTGGCGTTTCCGGCAAGAAAACGCAGATTCTTTGCGGCTGTAAGTATGCGCTCCAGACCGTTCTTCGCAGCGTCCATAAGATCCGCGCTGAAATTAAGCGGGCTTCTGTAGTGCGCGCTCAGCATAAAGAAACGGAGCACCTGGAGATCGTATTTTTCACTGATCTCACGGACAGTAAAAAAGTTGCCCAGAGATTTTGACATCTTGCGGTTATCGATATTAAGGAAACCGTTATGCATCCAGTATCTGGCAAATTCTTTCCCGTTAGCGGCTTCGCTCTGCGCGATCTCGTTCTCATGGTGCGGGAAGATAAGGTCCTCCCCGCCCGCGTGGATATCGATCTGTTCTCCGAGATACTTCTTCGACATCTCCGAGCATTCGATATGCCATCCCGGACGCCCCTCGCTCCACGGAGATTCCCATGCAGGCTCGCCCTCTTTCTTCGGCTTCCAGAGCACGAAGTCGAGCGGCTCCTCTTTCTCATCCTCTCCTGTGACGAGCAGAGCCCTGCCGCCTGACTGCAGATCATCCAGGTTCTTATGGGAAAGTTTACCGTAGTCTTTGAATTTTCTCGTACGGTAATATACAGTGCCGTTTTTCTCATAGGCATATCCTTTATCGATCAGCGTCCGGATCATGTCGACCATGCCGCATATCTCCTCTGTGGCAAGGGGATTCTTCGTGGCAGGCCTGATGTTCATAGCTTCCATATCTTTCCTGCACTCTGCAATGTAACGCTTCGATACCTCGGCCGCCGTAGTGCCCTCTTCAATTGCTTTTTTTATGATCTTGTCATCCACATCCGTGAAATTCGATACAAAGTTCACATCATATCCTCTGTACTCAAAGTACCGTCTGACAGTGTCAAACACGATCATCGGACGCGCATTTCCTATATGGATAAGATTGTATACGGTAGGTCCGCACACATACATTTTCACCTTTCCCTCCTCGAGAGGTATGAATTCTTCCTTTCTCTTTGACAGTGTGTTATAGATCTTCATCGTCTACTCCTTTCTTTTCCATGCATCTGAGCTCTTTTATGAGATTTTTGAGTTTGCTGTGCAGCCGGATGTTCTCCTCCTGCAGTTTTCTGATATCGTTGAGTACCGGATCGGGGAGATGCACCTGATCCATATCAAAGCGCGGCACTTTCTTATTGTCCATGCGGACGATACGTCCCGGCACGCCCACGACCGTACAGTTGGGCGGAACTTCCTCGAGCACCACGGAGCCCGCTCCGATCTTGGAATTCTCTCCTATCGTGAAAGATCCCAGTATCTTGGCTCCTGCGCTCACCATCACATTGTCCTCCAGCGTGGGGTGACGTTTGCCCTGCTCTTTCCCCGTGCCGCCGAGCGTCACTCCCTGATACAGCGTGACATTATCCCCTATGACAGTCGTCTCTCCGATGATCACACCGCTCCCGTGGTCAATGAACAGACCTTTTCCGATCGTTGCGCCAGGATGGATCTCGATCCCGGTCTTGCGCGCTCCCCTCTGGGATATCCATCTCGCCCAGAAGTAATGCCCTCTCAGATACAGCTTATGAGCCAGCCGGTATCTTAAGATCGCGCGGAAGCTGGGATAGAGGAACACTTCCATATTTGATTTGATTGCGGGATCCCGTTCGCGGATCACCTGTATCTCTTCTCTGATATATGATATAATGCCCATTTTTCTCTCCTTACTGAAAGCCTGTCAGGAGTTTCCCCCGAAAAAGTTTTCGCCAAACAGACATGCAGGCATCTACGCCCGGCTCGTTGTTCGCAGGAATAAAATAACTCCGCCTCAGTTAAGAGACGAAGTCATATCCGCGGTTCCACTCTATTAAAAGGATCGTTCCTTTCACTCAGGCTGCATGTAACGTATGCGGTACGTATCCCGCTACTGCTGTCTTCACGGGATCGGCTCCCGGACGCACTTCACATCTCCTCCGCACAAGGATGCTTGCAGCCGACGGCATCCTCTCTCTGTGAACTTCTGAACATGCTACTCTTTCCGTTCTCAGCCTTTACTTTTCTGACATATACCCTATATTATGAAAATTTTCCTTTTTTGTCAACTGTAACCATCCTGTTTCTTAATACCGGGGTTCCTGATGCGGCCTCTATACGACCTCATTCAGGAACACTCTCGTGATCTTTGTGATCTTTGCAAGTTCCTTTGCCAGATGCTCCGTCATCACAACGTTCTCCCGGTCTTTGATATCTTCCGCTTCCGCCCGCCCGAACAACAGTTCCGTCAGCTCGGCAATGGGCACTACTCCTTCCGAATCCTCTGTCTCCCTCACATGGAGCCCTGTCTCGCCCTGCCCGCTCGACACCCTCCACACTCTGCTGTTCTGCCGGATCAGAGGATCGATCACTGCAAAAGAGCAGTCGACCTCCCTGGCTTCATCCACCGACATCGCTTTAAGGAATTCCGGCAGGCATATGATCCTCGCCATTATGACCGGCTTTTTCTCCCTGCTGATACAGTCTATGTTCTCAGGGCAGGCGTAGATCTTCACACCGCTCCCGGCTCCGCCGCCGGGATCGCCGCCTGTTCCGGCTTTACATCTGCCGTCTCTGCGCACTTCATCCGCAAGTTCGCTGACAGAGCGGAAGAATTCTTTTTCATAGCCCGGTCGGCAGAGCGGCTCCCGGATCTCCAGCACATCTTCGGCCGCGTAGGCATAGACGCCGCAAAGGCTGCCGTTTTTCTTTATGAGACGCACGCCGCCCCGTTCGCTCTGCTGTTCCATGATCATCGTCTGATAATACTCGCTGTCACGCACTGTGCATACCTGCCATCTGCCGGCAAAGTACCGGTCGAAGAAATCGGCGATCTCTCCCGACTGCCACAGCGCAGCGTCTGTATGGTCGCACTCTCCCTCTGTCTGTTCGGAGAGTCCGGGCACGCCGACGTCCTGATCATAGATAAAGCGGAAATCGTACGGCGTATAGATGGCTTCCGCTGCAGGCATCAGAAAAGTAAAAGGCATCTTCTTCTCATACATGTCATTCAGAGCCGTCCTTAAGAGCGCTCCCATGTACCCCCGGCCGCGATACGGTTCCCTCGTAGATACGGCGATGATGTATGCAGACGGAGATTCTGTCCCTTCGATAGTCAGCCTGTAAGGATTCAGATGGAGCATAGAACAGATCCGGCCGTCCTCCTCGACAACATAGATATCATTTTCTTTTGCCTTTATATAGTAATAATAATCAAGAAAGGCGCCTGTATCTTCCGTAAAAACTTCCTCCCAGAGTTCTCTGGTTTTTCCGTGCTCACTCCGGTCCAGTTTACGCAGGAGCATATCCCCACTCCTTTCCGGTCACATCTGCCGATGCGGGCAGCATCCGCCGCATCCTGATCTTTCGGTCACATCGATACTCCTGTAATTCGTATATCTCTCAACAATGCAGACTGCATGAGAGGATATCCCCTCTCCTTCGCCTGTAAATCCCAGCCCCTCTTCTGTAGTCGCTTTCACATTGACCTGATCTGTCTCTATTCCCAGACCGGAAGCGATGTTCTCTCTCATCTGATCGATATATGGCCGCATCTTCGGGCGCTGAGCTATTATCACGGAGTCGATATTCTCGATCACATACCCGTTTTCCTCCAGAAGATCTCCCACATGTTCCAGAAGGCGCAGGCTCGATATCCCTCTGTACTTCGGATCCGTATCCGGAAAATGCTTCCCGATATCCCCGAGAGCCGCAGCCCCGAGCAGTGCGTCCATTATCGCGTGAAGGAGCACATCCGCGTCAGAATGCCCCAGCAGTCCCTTTTCCCACGGGATCTCTACCCCTCCCATGATAAGCTTTCTTCCGGGCACAAGCCGGTGAACGTCATATCCCATACCAATGCGCATATCTGTCTCTCCTCCTGATCATCCTCTGCTATTCTTCTTCATGATCATTTCCGTTCTCTTCTTCCATAATATCTCTCCCGTCCTCTGCCTGTTGTTCCTCTTTTCTTATATCGAGTACTTTCTTAAGGCTGAAGACTGCATATCCGGCGCCGACTATAAGGAAGATCACAGCCACAATGATCATGAACGCCATATTGCCCGGACGTTCGTTTATCATCTGTATGAGTATGCCGGCCCCCAGATAGGCGAGATAACCGCCAAGTACGATCCGAAATGCATAGAAAGCTTTTTTGTTCATTATCCGATCCTCCGTGTCTTGTCTCACTAAAATTTCTGTGCTCTATTCCAACAAAGGGATCCACAAATGCGGATCCCTTTTCAGTAGCGGAAACTGGATTTGAACCAGCGACACCACGGGTATGAACCGTGTGCTCTAGCCAACTGAGCTATTCCGCCATATTCAGATATATATGGGACCTATAGGGCTCGAACCTATGACCCTCTGCTTGTAAGGCAGATGCTCTCCCAGCTGAGCTAAGATCCCATATTTTAGCGGGTTTCAGAGTCTTTCTGTAACCCGCTTTGCTATTATACTATCACCATCTGTCAAATGTCAACAGTTTTTTGGAAACTATCTGAAATAATTTACACCGGACTCGAATATCCTCATATCCTGCTCTCCGTAAATATTTACAGCTACTGATCTGTCACGGCGCTCCGAGTGGGCCATCTTGCCGAGTACACGCCCGTCAGGACTGATGATGCCCTCCACTGCGCAGTATGAACCGTTTACGTTCCACTCCTCGTCCATGCTGATATGCCCTTCCGGATCACAGTACTGTGTCGCGATCTGCCCGTTGTCAAACAGACGCTGCATCCACTCCCGGTCTGCGACAAAACGCCCCTCGCCGTGTGACGCCGGATTTGTGTACACGCCGCCGAGTTCTGTGCCGGCCAGCCACGGGGATTTGTTCGTCACTACTTTCATGTAGACCATCCTGGAGATGTGCCTGCCGACAGTATTATATGTCAGCGTAGGCGAATCTTCCGTCTGTCCGACGATCTTCCCATGAGGAACGAGGCCGAGTTTTATAAGCGCCTGGAATCCGTTGCAGATCCCGAGAGCAAGACCGTCACGCTCATTCAGCAGTTTTTCCACAGCCTCTTTTATCCTGTCGTTCTGGAAAGCCGTGGCAAAGAATTTTGCCGATCCGTCCGGCTCGTCCCCCGCGCTGAACCCGCCCGGGAACATGATCATCTGCGCCTGTGAGATCGCTTTCTCAAACTCTTCTACAGAGGCCCTGATATCCTGCGCGTCCAGATTTCGGAAAACTTTCGTCAGGACTTTTGCTCCCGCGCGCCCGAATGCCCGCGCACTGTCGTATTCACAGTTCGTTCCCGGGAAGACCGGTATGAACACTGTGGGCTGTCCGATCTTATGGCTGCAGATGTGGATGCTGTCTGCATCATACAGCTTATCTCCGATCGGCTCATCCCGGTTCTCTCCTGACTTAGTGGCGAACACTTTCTCCAGCGTACCCGTCCATGCATCCACGGCCTCCTGCATGCCGATCCTGACATTACCATACTCAAACGCATCTGTCTTTGTCACCTCTCCGATTACTGTATACGTGATCTGAAGGCTGCCTGCCTGACCGTCTTCAACCTCCGCTATGATATCGCCGAATGCAGGCGCAAAGAGATCCCGCGGATCCATATTGTGCTCCAGCTTCACACCCATACGGTTGCCAAATGCCATCCGGCTCACGGCGGCGATGACTCCGTGGCGGTCAAGAGCATATGCCGATACCACTCTGCCGTCTCTTATATCCCCGATAAGCTTCTCGTACTGGTCCATGACCTGTCCGTATACCGGAAGGTCGTCCCCGTCCCTTTCGATCCTGAGCCATACCAGCTTATTCCCCGGCTTTTTGAGTTCAGGAGTGATGATATCTCCCGACAGGGCCATGTCCACCGCAAAGGACACAAGCGTAGGCGGAACATCGATATCCTGGAACGTGCCGGACATACTGTCCTTTCCTCCGATCGACGGAAGACCGAAACCGATCTGCGCCGCATAGGCTCCGAGGAGAGCGGCAAAAGGCTGGCTCCAGCGCTTCGGATCTTCTGTCATGCGGCGGAAATACTCCTGGAAAGTAAAGCGGATCTTCCGGGGATCTCCGCCGGCTGCAACGATCTTTGCGATCGATTCCACTACCGCATATACCGCGCCGTGATACGGACTCCAGCTTGACAGATAAGGATCGAATCCGTAACTCATCATAGAGACACTGTCCGTGCTTCCCGTCTGCACCGGGACTTTAGCCACCATAGCCTGCGTCTCCGTCATCTGATATTTTCCCCCATGAGGCATAAACACAGAGCCCGCTCCGATGGAGCCGTCGAACATCTCCACAAGCCCTTTCTGAGAGCACACGTTAAGATCGCTCAGTGTATCGAGCCACGCCTGTCTTACGTCCGGAATCTCTCTTCTGTTAAACAGGCTCTCTTCACGTTTCGGCATCTCGACTTCGACACCTGTCTCCTGATGCGCCCCGTTCGTATTGAGAAAAACACGGGAGATATTTACGATCTCCCTGCCTCTCCAGATAAGCACCAGCCGCGGATCTTCTGTCACTGTCGCAACTGTGGTCGCTTCGAGGTTCTCTTCTTTTGCATACTCCATAAACTTTGCGACGTCTTTGGGATCTACCACTACCGCCATGCGCTCCTGAGATTCTGAGATCGCAATCTCAGTCCCGTCAAGTCCCGCATACTTTTTCGGGACTTTGTCAAGCTCTATCCGCAGACCGTCCGCAAGTTCGCCGATAGCTACAGACACGCCTCCCGCGCCGAAATCGTTGCATTTCTTGATAAGGCGGCTCACTTCCTCGCGGCGGAACAGTCTCTGGATCTTTCTCTCTGTTGGCGGATTCCCTTTCTGGACTTCTGCTCCGCACGTCTCGATCGACTCCTCGGTATGCACTTTTGAAGATCCGGTCGCGCCGCCGCATCCGTCGCGTCCCGTCCTCCCGCCGAGCAGGATGATGATATCTCCCGGTTCTGAATCCTCACGGATGACCGCGCGCCTCGGAGCAGCGCCAAGGACAGCGCCGATCTCCATCCGCTTCGCCACATAGTCGGGATGATAGATCTCTTTTACAAGCCCGGTCGCAAGTCCGATCTGATTTCCGTAAGAACTGTATCCGTGAGCAGCCTCGCGCACCAGCTTCTTCTGCGGCAGTTTGCCTTTCATCGTGTCTTTCACGGACACCGTAGGATCCGCCGCGCCTGTCACGCGCATTGCCTGATATACATACGTCCTGCCCGAGAGCGGATCCCGGATCGCTCCGCCAAGACATGTAGCGGCGCCGCCGAACGGTTCGATCTCCGTCGGATGGTTGTGCGTCTCGTTTTTAAAATTGATCAGCCACTCTTCCTCAGCGCCGTCCACCCGGATCGGGACAACGATACTGCAGGCGTTGATCTCATCGGACTCCTCCTGGTCTTCCAGTTTCCCTTCTCTTTTCAATCTTCTCATAGCCATGAGCGCCAGATCCATAAGACAGATGAACTTGTCCTCTCTTCCGGCGAATATCTGGCTGTGATCTTTTAAATATTCCCGGTAAGTCGCTTCGATCGGCTCCCGGTAATCTCCCTCATCAAATTTTACTTCCTTAAGTTCTGTGGAAAAGGTCGTATGACGGCAGTGATCGGACCAGTAGGTGTCAAGGACACGGATCTCCGTCACGGTCGGATTTCTGCGTTCTTCACCCGCATAGTAATCCTGTATGTGCAGGAAGTCTTTAAAAGTCATGGCAAGCCCAAGAGAATCATACAGTTCCTTAAGCTCACTTCGCGGCATGTCTTTAAAACCGTCAAATATCGCGATATCTTCCGGTTCCTCAAATGTCGTCACAAGGGTATCCGGCTTCTCCTCCGACGCTTCCCTTGAATCCACCGGATTGATGCAGTGGTTCTTTACAGCTTCAAACTCTGCGTCTGAGATGTCTCCCTCGATCACATAAGCAGTCGCCGTGCGGATCACCGGCTCCTCATCTTCCCTGATAAGGCGGATGCATTGTTCGGCAGAGTCCGCTCTCTGGTCGAACTGCCCCGGAAGATATTCTACTGAGAAGCTGCGTTCATCCGCACCGCACGGAAAGGTCTCCCGGTAAAGAATATCTACGGGCGGCTCTGAGAAGACTCCGCTGCACGCTTTCTCAAATGTATCGTCAGAGATGTTCTCAACGTCATAGCGGATCAGGACGCGCACTCCCGTAACATTCATGATACCGAGATAACGTCTGATCTCGTGGCGCAGTTCTTTCGCCGCAACTGCATAATCGGTTTTTTTCTCAACAAATACGCGTTTTACACTGCTCATACAAAATCTCCTTTGCTTGATTATTCGTGTCTTTTGCACCTCTTCTGCTGTCTGCCCATATCGTACCACACTTCACTTCATTAGTATAATTAATATAACTAAAGTTATTTATAAGTAATACTAATTTTTCTTCCTTTTAATAAATCGGGGCAGAAAGCTCAGGATCAGGAGAACAATAAGCCCTGCCACAAATATCGCTCCGATCCGCATGACCATGTCATAAAAGAGTCCTTCCGGAAGCATACGGATCATATAGTCTTCCGCCGGATCAAACAGCCACAGATCATTGTCAAAGAAAATGTGGTGGAACTGCACAAAGACCGCATTAAAATCTGACAGGCAGGCAATACCGAGCAGCAGGACCGCCGCCCCTGTCACTCCAAGCGAGATCTGATACCCTGCAGGGATGATCTTTTTGATATCTGCTTTTGATGCGGCAAGAAATATAATACACAGCACAGCAAGGACGCACGCGCCGAGGCGTATGTTCAGTCCCCCGATAAACAGGTCGCGTACTTCCGCCATGTGGAAACGGTCCTGTTCATTGAAAAAATCCTGCTCCTCTCCTTCCACAGTGGTGATTACCGAAAGTGTATCCCCCTCTCCGCGGAGATAATCCATCATCTCATGCGTCACATACATCACGTCTTCCATAGTCATGTCAAGGTCCGCCAGGACATCGTACTTTTCATACTCCTCCTGATATACATTGAAATCGGCATACATGGCGGCCTCAAAACTGGTAAAGAAAAGTGCAGTGATGATCGAGAATCCAAGGATCACCCCGACGGCCCATTGTATTTTTTTCATCTCAGCTTACCCCTTTCAGCAGTATTATTGTAATTTCTCCATATTTCCCTTATAATAGGCTTATCATTTATTAGGAGGTCTTATAATGGTTGACATTAATTACGAGCTCTATAAAGTATTCTATCACGTAGCTTCAACCCTCAATTTTTCCGAAGCTTCCAAGCAGCTTTTCATCTCCCAGTCGGCTGTCAGCCAGTCCATCAAGACGCTGGAGCGCAAGCTGGATCAGAGACTGTTCATAAGAAGTACAAAAAAGGTGCAGCTCACTCCCGAAGGAGAGATCCTCATGCGGCATATCGAGCCCGCCATGAATCTGATCCAGAAAGGAGAAAACCAGCTTCTCGACTCCTCGTCTACAGGCGGGCAGATCCGTATCGGCGCAAGCGATACAATATGCCGGTATTTTCTGATCCCCTATCTGGAACGTTTTCACAAAGCATTCCCGGGGGCCCACATCAAAGTCGTCAATCAGACTTCCACAAAATGCGCCGAGCTTCTCAGGAACGGGCTCGTTGATATCATTGTGGTGAATTATCCGAACAACCATCTCGGAACTGCATCTTCTGTCCTGAAGATACGGAAGTTTAAGGACGTCTTTATCGCAGGCACACCTTTCCGCGAGTTAAAAGACAGAACGCTGTCTTTCGCAGAACTCCTCCGCTACCCCATCCTCATGCTGGATAAAAACAGCACGACAAACGAGTTCCTCCACCACGTGTTCCAGCAGCATCAGCTAGATCTCGTCCCCGAGATCGAACTTACGAGCAACGATCTTCTGATAGACCTGGCACGCATAGGGCTTGGGATCGCTTTCGTACCGGACTACTGTATCTCGGATACAGGCGATGAACTTTTCCTGCTCAGAACGAAAGAGGATATGCCCGCCAGAGAACTCGCTGTGGCATACAACGAGCATCTGCCTCTTTCAAAGGCGTCTGTGGAATTCCTGAGCTATTTCCAGAATGAATCCATATAACCGCGCAGCTTTGGCAGGCTGCAGATATGAGAATTCTCCCATTCTCCTGGCAACGCCTCGCGATACTGACGCTGCAGAAACCGGTCGTCAAGCAGCAGGATCACGCCCCTGTCCGTCTCTGTACGTATCACCCGTCCGGCCGACTGCAGTACTTTGTTCATCCCGGGATAGAGGTATGCATAGTCAAACCCTCTCATGCCCTTTTCATCGAAATACTTCCGGATGATCTCACGGTCATTGCACACCTGGGGCAGTCCTGTCCCCACGATGACCGCCCCGATCAGCCTGTCTTCCGCAAGGTCTATCCCCTCGGAAAACACGCCGCCCATAACGCAGAAACCTATAAGGCTGCCGTCATGATCTTTCTCAAATTCTTTCAGGAACTCCTCGCGCTCTTTCTCTCCCATATACTGAGACTGACAGATCACATCCGCACCGGCATACGCTGCGTCAAACTCTTTGTATACATCTTCCATAAAGCTGTATGACGGGAAAAAGGCCATGTAATTCCCCGTTCTGCATCTGACCGTCTCCGCGATATACCGGGCAAACTTCCGGTACATCTCCGGGCCTCTCATCGTATATCTTGTACTCACGTCTCTCCCCTGAAGGAGCAGTCTGTTCTCGTTTGGGAAGGGGGATCTGGCATAGATCGCATAGTCGTCTTTTTCCACCGAGAGCAGGCTTTTATAGTAATGTATCGGAAGAAGCGTTGCCGAAAAGAACACTGTTCCCCTGCCGTACGAGAGATAGTCCTGCAGGTTCTCTGCCGGGTTCACACAGAAGAGTTTTACTTTGAACCTGCCGTTCTCTTCAAGCTCGCTGTAGATCACGTAGTTGTCGTCAAGGATTTCATGGATACTGACAAAATCCTTTACCTTAAAATACAGCTCCAGCACGCTCTCTCTTATCTTTTCATCAGCAGGCGCGTCAAGAAAATCTTCCATCACAGTCAGAAGGTTCATTAATTTGAGCGCGATATGAGAGACGCTGTTCAGGATCTGATAATTCTCACATTCTCTTTTAAGCTCCAGGAACAGCCTGTTGACTCCATCAAGCTGTCTTGTCAGCTTCGGACCGGTATGTCTTACTTTACGCTTCAGTTCAAGAAAATCTTCTTTGTACAGGACTGCGCTGTACATTTCCCTGCCGCGCTCCACCAGATTGTGAGCTTCGTCGATAAGGAAGATATAACCGCCCCCGGAGCTTTCGGAAAAGAATCGCTTCAGACGGGCATTCGGATCGAATGCATAGTTATAGTCGCAGATCACGGCGTCAACCCATGCCGCAATGTCAAGCGACAGCTCAAAAGGACAGACACAGAACTTCTCCGCCTGCCGCCTGATCGCCGCCTGGTCGATCTGTCCGCTCTCCTCCCCGCCCGTCAGGATATCATATACCGCATCATTTACCCGGTCGAAGTGCCCTTTCGCATACGGACAGGCGTCAGGATTGCAGACCGTCTCTTCACAGAAGCATATCTTTTCCTTTGCTGTGAGCGTGATGACTTTCATTCTGAGTCCCCGGTCTTTTAAAATGGAAAACGCCTGTTCCGCCACCGTTCTCGTGATCGTCTTTGCCGTCAGATAGAAGACCTTTCCGCTTAGTCCCTCGCCGACTGCCTTTACTGCGGGGAATACTGCGGACATCGTCTTTCCTACTCCGGTAGGCGCCTGGACAAACAGCTTCTTTTCCCTTAGTATCGTGCGGTAGACAGCCGCAGCAACGTCTCTCTGGCCCGGCCTGTATGGAAACGGAAACTCCACGCTTTTGATCGATACGTTGCGTTCTTTTTCCCATCTGATCTGAAAGACCGCCCATTTTTCATACTGCCGGATCAGATCGGCAAACCACTCTGCAAGTTCCTCGCGCGTATAACTGCTGACAAACTTTTTCATATCTTCGGTATCCAGATTACAATACGTCATCTGGACGTCGATCTGCTCCAGTCCGTTTTGCTCCGCATAGATGCAGGCGTAGCATTTCGCCTGTGCAAGATGGACGCCGACAGGCTCTTTAATATGTTCCAGATCTCTCAGCACGCCTTTGATCTCATCGACAGTCACTTGCGGGTTCCCGTCTTTCTCACGGATGATGATTCCGTCAGCGCGCCCCTCCACCTGGAGTATAAACTCGTCGCAGGATACCTGTGTCTTCAGGTTCACCTCCGCATGATACTCCGGTCCCATCCGTCTCTGTATCTTCCGGTGCAGGCGCCCGCCCATCAGCATTGCTTCCCGCTCCATACCGCCGGACACTCTGTTGTCGATGTCACCGCCGCGCATTATAAACTCAACCAGACTGCGCACGGATACGCGTACAGTCTTTCTCTCTTCACTTTCCAATTTAACGCTGCCGCCTCTTCCATAAGTATCGTGTTATCAGCCGTGAACGACACGCTGATGTTACTATCATAATCTCATTTTACATTTTATACAACTCTTTTCTCTCGCGTCGGCAGCGCGCTGTCCGAAAGGGACGGGCCGTCTCCCGTCCGGCAGACGGCTCCAGACTGCTTCTTACTTTTCTTCCGCGAACTCCGTCATCTCCGGCCGGAAGCGAAAGGGAAGATGATTCCTCTGACATTTCGGGTTTTCCCTCTCCCTGACAGAGATCGAGGAAAAAAATATCTGCCAAAGTTTCTCGTAATCTTTCTCATTTTCCGACACTCTTTCCAGAGCATCCGCATCCGCCATGCCGCCCCACACGAGAGCCCATCTTTCCTGCTTTTTGTGTACAAGGAACACCTCGTGCACCTTATCGTATATCATCCAGTTTTCCAGAGGAAACCGGTCGGCAAAGTGATCGGCGATGCAGGTAAGGATCTGAGCTTTCGGGCTGATCTCCGAGAACAGGATCCCGCTGTCCAGTTCCCGGAACCGGATAAATTCCTCATACATGTGGGCTTCGTTTGACACGCTCCGGCTCATGGCAAACACTTTCGCCACATCCTGGTCTCCCAGATGTTCCATGATCCTGCGGCTGTCTTCAATCCTCCTTGCCGCCTGCATCGTGCGGAATACGGCCGTGCCTTTTTCACAGTCTTCTGAGAGGAGCGCGTGGTAAATATCCCAGTATGTGTTGTATCCCATATAGCGCCTGATCATACGTTCCAGACGGCGCGCTTTCTGCTCCGTCTCCACCACAGTTTTATACTGGCAGAACAACTGCTGCTGTGCCCTGCCCTTAAGAGAGATCCCCGCATCCCCGTCGCGGTTCTCCGCCCATGCGTCATGGAGCGCCGAATACAGTCCTGTTATCGTATCTGTACATATGTAGATCTGCCTCATCTTATATCCACCCCGTTAAAATTCATATCGTCAAAGAGGGAAAGCTGTCTGAACGTGATCCCGTCTGATCCTCCGAGAAGTTTGTCCCTCGTATTCAGCAGGTTTCGCGTGATATAGTCTTCATCCATGCGGACCGGATACATCATGCGTCCGCCGCAGGTGATAAAATAAAGCGCCCGTTTGAGCACCACGCCTGTCTTTTTCAGGTCATCGAACGTAAGCTGTCCCATCTTTCTCGCTTTTACGATCCTTACTGCGGATTTGTATCCGATCCCCGGGACACGGAGCAGCATCCTGTAATCCGCCCTGTTCACCTCTACCGGAAACTGTTCCAGATGCCTGAGCGCCCAGCAGCATTTGGGATCCAGGAGCACGTTAAAATTCGGGTTGTCCTCGTCCAGAAGCTCGGCCGCCTCAAAATGATAAAACCGCAGGAGCCAGTCGGCCTGATACAGCCGGTGTTCCCTGAGAAGAGGCGGCTTATCGCCGGGCAGCACCGGCAGCGCACTGTCTTTGTTCACCGGCACGAACGCAGAATAAAATACCCTTTTGAGATCAAACTTTTTATACAGCGACTCGGCGACATTCAGAATCTGACGGTCCGTCTCAGGCGTAGCCCCTATGATCATCTGCGTGCTCTGTCCCGCCGGGACAAAACGGGGCGCGTTCCTGTACAGAGCGATCTCCTGTCTGTTCTCCTCGGAAAGATTCTGTACAAGACGCATGGGAGTCAGTATGTTCCTGCGCGATTTGTGCGGAGCCAGAAGCCGGAGACTCCCGGCAGTGGGAAGTTCCAGGTTCACGCTCATCCTGTCGGCCAGATAACCGGTCAGCCTTATCAGACGCTGGTTCGCCCCCGGTATGGCCTTTACATGGATATATCCCTGGAATCTGCACACATGTCTGAGCCTGTACAGCGTGGCATAGATCAGCTCCATCGTGTAGTCCGGGCTTTTCAGGACGCCCGAACTCAGGAACAGCCCCTCGATGTAATTGCGCCTGTAGAACTCCATAGTGAGAGTGCACACTTCTTCCGGTGTAAACGACGCTCTTACGATATCGTTCGACGAACGGTTCACACAATATCTGCAGTCATAGATACACTCGTTTGTAAATAATATCTTGAGCAGAGATATACAGCGTCCGTCAGAAGAAAAACTGTGGCATATGCCCGCTTTGCTGCAATTCCCCATCCCTGTCCCGTCCCCTTTCCTGTCCACTCCGCTCGAAGTGCACGAGACATCATACTTTGCCGCGTCAGATAAGACATCCAGCTTCTCCTCAAGTGTCATGCCCGTATGTATCCTGTCCTGCATTTCCCGTCCTCCTGTCGAACATCTGTTCTTTCTATAATGATAGCACATACGTTCGATTAATGCAAGAGAAAGATCTCAATTTGTATTGTATCCCTCTAAAACAAAAAAACAGACACCCGGAAAACTCCGCGAGTGTCTGTTTCATCTTCTTATTACGTTTATTCGCACTCTCTGATGCGTTTCCTTAAAGGAAGAACCATCGACGGAGATACAGACAGTTCGTCCAGCCCCATCTTAAGGAACTCTTCCGTAAGCTCAAGATCTGCTCCCAGCTCGCCGCAAATACCGATCCAGGCCCCCTCCGCATGAGCGCTTTCAGCCGCCATACGGATCATTGCCAGCACAGCCGGGTGGTGAGGATCATAGAACTCATCCAGCTTGGAGTTCTGACGGTCGATCGCCAGCGTGTACTGCGTCAGATCGTTTGTCCCGACGCTGAAGAAGTCCACTTCTTTCGCGAGGTCACGGCTCACCATGACAGAAGCCGGCGTCTCGATCATGATGCCAAGTTCTACATCTTCCTTATAAGGAATGCCTTCGTTTTTCAGTTCTCCTTTCACCTCAGCGATGATCTCCTTTATCCTGAGAACCTCGCTGACAGAAATAATCATCGGGAACATGACAGAGATATTGCCGTACACGGCTGCCCGGTAAAGCGCGCGGAGCTGCGTCTTGAATATCTCCGGCCTGGTAAGACAGATGCGGATCGCACGATAGCCGAGCGCCGGGTTCTCCTCCTTGTCCAGTCCGAAGTAATCTACCTGCTTGTCAGCGCCGATATCCAGGGTGCGAATGATGACTTTCTTGCCCGCCATACTCTCCGCCACCTGCTTGTACACTGCAAACTGCTGCTCCTCCGTCGGGAAATCCGTGTTCTCCAGGTACAAAAACTCGCTCCTGAAAAGCCCGATCCCTCCGGCGTCATTCTTGAGGACGGCTCCCAGATCGGATACATTCCCGATATTTGCATAGACATTGATCTTCTGCCCGCTCTTTGTGACATTCTCTTTTCCTTTGAGCTGCTCCAGCAGGGCTTTCTGCTCGAGATCTTTCGCCCGCTTTTCCTGCATCTCTTTCATCGTCTCCTCATCGGGATCGATATAGAGAGTGCCGGTAAAACCGTCGATGATCGCATCCCTGCCGCTGTACTTCTGCGTAAGATCTTCTCCAAGGCTGATGACTGCCGGTATATTCATAGTACGTGCCAGGATTGCCGTGTGTGAATTGGACGACCCATACATCGTTGCAAAACCAAGAACCTTGCTCTTATCGAGCTGGACTGTCTCGCTCGGCGCCAGATCGTCCGCCGCGATGATACACGGCTCTGTCATCTCTTTGAAACCCACATTCACTCCGCAGAGGATATCAAGGACACGCTCCGAAACGTCTTTCACGTCCGCTGCCCGCCCCTGCATGTAGGCGTCATCCATGGCCGCAAACATCTTCGCAAAGTTATCAGCCGTCGTAGCGACCGCAAACTCCGCGTTCACTTCCTGGGTGCGGATGATATTCTCGATCGACTCCAGATAATCCAGGTCCTCAAGCATCATCTGATGGATCTCAAAGATCATGGCGTTCGCTTCGCCGACATCGTCAAGAGCCTTATTGTACAGCCCTTTTAACTGGGCCACCGCAGTATCCTTTGCCTCCTGGAATCTCTTCCACTCTGCGTCCACATCATCGACGTGGGTCCTCTTGATCACTTTATCATTTCTCTGATAAAACAAAAGTTTTCCGATCGCCACACCGCCGAATACACTTTTACCGCTAATCGTAATCATGATTTACAGAATCTCCTCACCTGACTTATAAATTCTCCTTGAAGAACTTCTCCAGTTCTGCGATCGCCGTATCTTCATCAGCGCCTTCCACAGTGACCGTCACTTCCTCGCCCGTCTTTACGCCCAGGCCCATGACTCCGAAGATCCTCTTTGCGTCAGCGCTCTTGTCCCCTTTAGCGATCTTAACAGCCGACTGATAGCCTGCAGCCTGTTTTACAAGGATGCCTGCCGGTCTTGCGTGGATCCCTTCCGGATCTGTGATCACATATTTAAATTTTTTCATAGTTATATGTCCTCCTTTAACTTTTCATTCTTGTTTTAGTATATAACACAATAGATAAATTTTCAATTACAGATTGCCTGAGGATTTGTGTTTTTGCACAAAATACTCAGCAGGCACGGCTCTTTTGTTTATTTTTACGAAACAGGCCAGATATCGATTGACTATCATTGTTAAACATGCTACACTGAGACGGTATCAGTTCGATGTACGGGCTGATACCGCAACTTATTTATTTTTTCTTTATGGAGGGCAACACAATGACAGGTACAGTGAAATGGTTTAACAACCAGAAAGGCTACGGATTCATCTCTGATTCTGAGGGCAACGATATCTTTGTTCACTACTCAGGACTTGTAATGGACGGATTCAAGACTCTGGAAGAGGGCCAGGCTGTCGAGTTCGAAGTAACAGAAGGTTCCAAGGGGCCGCAGGCAACGAATGTAGTAAAACTTTAATCAGATTTTTTAATGTACCTTTAATATATAAACCGACTAGATTTATATAAAAAAGCATTACAGAGAAATGAGATTAAAAAAGAGAACCGTCCGGCTGGTGTTCTGCCGGACGGTTCTCTTTTCGTCGTTTCATTTTACAGTCTGACGTTGGACACGTAGGCGTCCGGCGCTTCCCACACGTCGAAACCGCTGCCTCTTAAGATATCAACAACTCTGGCCGGATCGTCGCACTTGAGCACAGCGGACGCATCCGTGCCGTTTGCAAAGGCATACATGTATTCGACATTCACATCGCCCTCAACAATCTGATGCATCGCACGGCTCAAAGATCCCGTCTCATGCGGCACCCTCAGCGCGACAACATCGGTCAGCATGGCTGTGATGCCATTGTCTTTCAGCACGGCTTTTCCCTTATTCGGATCAGAAACGATCATCCTGAGCATTCCATATTCTGCCGTATCAGCCAGGCTGAGCGCAACGATATTGACGTCGTTTCCCGCCAGGACGGAGAGCACTTCGTCAAGACGGCCTTCACGGTTCTCAAGAAATACGGATAACTGTTGGATCGTGATTCCCATAACTTCTACCTCCCTTTTACAGATTTCTGTTGTCGACTACGCGGACCGCCTTGCCCTCGCTCCTCTGGATGGACTTCGGCTCGACAAGTTTCACGCGTACAGAGACGCCAAGCGCCTGTCTTAATGTAGCCGCGATCCTGCTGCGCAGTGCGTCCAGCTTTCTGATCTCGTCAGAAAATACTCTCTCATCGACTTCTACCATGACAGTGAGCACGTCCATATTGTCCTCTCTGTCTACGATCATCATATAATGCGGCGCTATCACTCCGCCCATAGACAAAAGCGCCGTCTCGACCTGAGTCGGGAATACATTGACGCCTCTGATGACTTTCATATCGTCTGTCCTTCCTGTGAACTTGGAGATTCTCGGAAGCGTCCTCCCGCATTCGCACGGACTGTGGTCGATGCTCGTAAGATCTTTTGTGCGGTAGCGGATCAGCGGCATCGCCTCTTTTGCAAGCGTGGTGAACACAAGTTCTCCCGTCTCGCCGTCCTCACATTTTTCATGTGTGGAGGGATTGAGTACTTCAGGATAGAAATAATCCGCGTGTACATGGAGTCCTGCTTTGTGGATGCAGTCCTGCGCGACGCCCGGTCCCGTGATCTCACATAATCCATAAATATCAAAGCAGTTGATATGGAGGATGCTCTCGATCTTCTTTCGCATCTCCTCGGTCCACGGCTCTGCGCCATGAATCCCCGCTTTCAGTTTCATATGATCGACAAGTCCTGCCTCCTGGATGGACTCCGCGAGATACAGTGCATAGGACGGCGTACACGCAAATGCAGTCGCTCCAAGATCCTCCATGACCATCATCTGACGTTTTGTATTTCCTGCGGACATAGGGATCGCAGTCGCCCCAAGAGCCTTTGCGCCGTAATCAAGTCCCAGGCCTCCTGTGAAAAGTCCATATCCGTAGCACACATGGATGATGTCCTCGTCCGTCAGTCCGGCCATTGCAAGACCGCGCGCCACACACTCTCCCCACACTTCCACATCTTTCTGTGAATACGGGGCGATCGTGAGTTTTCCTGTCGTTCCGGAAGTTCCCTGAACACGCACGACGTCTTTCATCGGAATCGCGAGGAGTCCGAACGGATAATTGTTCTTCAGATCCTCTTTTGTTGTGAACGGAAGTTTCTCAATGTCCTCGATAGATTTGATATCTCCCGGTTCCACGCCTCTTTGCTGCATTTTCTTTCGGTAGAAATCCACGTTTTCATATACTTTTTTAACGACCTCTGTCAGTCGTCTGTTCTGCAGGTCTGCCATCTCATCCCTGCTCATACACTCGATCTTTGGATCGCGGATGCGTTCCACCCAGTTTTCCAGCGCTACACCTGCCATTTTCTTTCTTATCTCCTTTAATTATATTTATTATAGTTCTTCTTCCTCCATGATCTTCACACCAGCAGCCTCAAGAACTTTCTCGGCCTGCTCGAAATCATCTGTATGAAATACCATGACCGGAGCTTTTCCCTCGCGTATTACAAAAGAATAAATATAATCTATGTTGATCTTTCCGTCTGCAAGTATTTTAAGCATCTGGTTGAGGTTGCCCTGTTCGTCTTTGAGCTCCACGCCGGTCACGTCGCTCACTCTTGTGACAAATCCCTTTTCTGTCAGACTGCTCTTTGCACAGACCGGATCGTCAACAACAAGACGCATGATCCCGAACTCCGGGGTGTCGAAAGTAGAGATCGCACGGATGTTCACGCCTGCCTCTGTCAGAACCGACGTCACATTCATCATACTGCCCGGCTGATTTTCCACGAATACCGATATCTGCCTGATCATTGTTATCACCGCCTTTCCCTGTAATATTCTGATTTATCGTAATTTACGGATTTGCCGGCTCTATTTCAGTCCGTATCCTACATCGAACGCTTTCTTATTGATCTCGATCGTCTTCGGGGGCACGGTCTTCTCGATCACATCGTACCACTGCTCTTTTGTGAAATCCATATGCTGTGCCGCAACGCCGAGCACGATCAGGTTAAATACTTTCGGATTCCCCAGTTTTCTTGACTCTTCTGTAGCGTCCACCTTATAGACTTTGTACTCCTTTTCCAGATCCTCCAGGATATTCTCCGGATACTTCGCATTCCCGATCACAACCGGCATCGGATCGATACGCCAGTCGTTGGCGATGAGCGCGCCGTCTTTCTTAAGAAAATGTGCGTATCTGAGCGCCTCAAGCCGCTCAAAGGCAATGATCACATCCGCCTGTCCTTCCTCTACAATCGGCTCTGCCACCTTGTCTCCGTAACGGACAAAAGTAACGACGCTCCCGCCTCTCTGGGCCATTCCGTGAACCTCAGAGAGCTTCACGTCATATCCGCCCGCGATGGTGAGCCCTCCCAGGATACGGCTGGTGAGCAGCGTTCCCTGTCCGCCCACACCGACGATCATGATATTTTTGACTGCCATGGTCTACTCACCCTCCTTTACAAGTTCTATTGCGTCAAATTTACACAGATCTTTACACAGTCCGCAGCCGGTGCACATCGTATCGTCGATATGGATCGTGCCGTCTGCGTTCTTTGTCATGGCCGGACATCCCGGTTTCATACACATGCCGCATTTCTTACATTTATCTTCATGTGCGACATAGAGCGGTTTTTTCCTCTTATCGAGAAGCACGCACGGAGTCTTCGTGATAATGACGGACACTTCGTCTTTTGCCGCTTCTTCTTTGATCGTCTTCTCAAGAAGCGGAAGATCGAACGCATTGATCTCAAAGACATTCTTTACTCCCATGGCCCTGCAGATGCCCGGTATGCTGATCGCATAGGCCGGATCTCCCTGCAGCGTCTTTCCGGTCGCCGCGTGATCCTGATGCCCTGTCATGCCCGTGGTGGAATTATCAAGGATGATCACTGTGCCGGTGGCGTTATTATACACCATGTTCATCAGAGAGTTCACACCTGTGTGCATAAATGTAGAATCTCCGATTACTGCCACCCAGTTCTTTATGTAATCTTTTCCCTTTGCCTTCTCCATCCCGTGAAGTGTCGAGATACTGGAGCCCATGCACATTGTCGTGTCGATCACGCTCAGAGGAGCCACTGCTCCAAGCGTATAGCAGCCGATATCTCCCGCCGCATGCATTTTTAACTTGTTAAGTATATGGAACACGCTCCTGTGAGGACATCCCGGACAGAGGATCGGCGGTCTTCCCGGCGCCGCTGCCGGTTCTTTGATATCAGGCTCCTGTTTCAGGATCGCTTTTCTGAGCATGTTGGCGCTGTATTCACCCTGCACAGTGAAGATCTCCTTGCCGATGGCTTTGATCCCCCAGGATTTTACCTGCTCCTCTATCACCGGATCAAGTTCCTCTACTATATATAATGTGTCTACTTTAGACGCAAAATCTTCGATCAGTTTTCTTGGGAGCGGATTGACCATGCCCAGTTTCAGGACAGATACCTGCGGCATTGCCTCTTTTACATACTGGTATGGAATACCGCTCGTGATGACGCCGATCTTCGTGTCGTTCATCTCCACGCGGTTGATGGGCAGTGTGTCTGCCGCTTCTGCAAGTTCCAGATTGCGCTTCTCGATCTCAATGTGGCGCACTTTTGCATTGCCCGGCATCATGACATTTTTCTGGATATTCTTCTCATATACCTTATCTTCGGGAGTCGCACGCTCCTGAAGTTCCACAATGCCCTGGGAATGTGCCAGTCTTGTCGTCGTCCGGAAGATAAACGGACGGTCAAACTGTTCGCTGAGTTCAAACGCTATCTTGAAGTAGTCTTTCGCCTCTGCGCTGTCTGACGGTTCGATCACAGGGATCTGCGCCGCTCTTGCGACCATTCTTGTATCCTGCTCATTCTGGGAACTGTAAAGTCCCGGGTCATCCGCCACAACTATGACAAGACCGCCGTTTACTCCCATGTAAGAGACAGAATACAGCGGATCTGCAGCCACGTTCAGTCCCACATGTTTCATACATGCCATGGCGCGCACGCCTGCAAGGCTGGCTCCCACTGCAACTTCCGCCGCCACTTTCTCATTGGGCGCCCACTCTTCATATACATCGTCTTTGTACTGGACAAGATATTCGCTGATCTCCGTACTCGGAGTTCCCGGATAAGCAGATGAGACTTTCACTCCGGCCTCATAAGCGCCCCGGGCGATTGCTTCATTGCCCAGCATGATCACTTTTTCTCCCATATCATAAACCATCCTTTCGTAAATCTGTCACTCTCTTCGCCTTGCCCTCGAACCTCTGCAGAGAATTCGGAGCCACAAGCCTGATCTGCGTA
>CALWAR010000002.1 GCA_944375765.1 uncultured Mediterraneibacter sp.
CTGGAGGGGAGGTAAGGTGTGAGACTATGTCAAATGTAATCGTTAAAGAAAACGAGACGTTAGACAGCGCTTTACGCAGATTCAAAAGAAACTGCGCTAAAGCTGGCATTCAGCAGGAGATCCGCAAAAGAGAACACTATGAAAAGCCAAGCGTAAGACGTAAGAAAAAATCTGAAGCTGCTAGAAAACGTAAATATAACTAATATGTGCACTTGAACAGGATGCCGTCCGGCATCCTGTTTTATACTTTGAAAATCCGCTTTTGTCTGAACGCTGTTTCCATGTTAAAACGACACGAATTGAAATTTCCGGAGCGTTCTCCTGCAAATTTGGCAAGATAAAGTGATAAAACTGTAAATTACTGAAAGTTATGATTGACAATCATTCATTTTCTTTATAAAATATACGGGTAGACAAAGATGTCTGAAGTGCGGCCAGCTCTGTCTGACCGTAATTTTATTTTTAGGAGGTTGTTTAAGATGTCTTACGTTGATGAAGTGGTCGAACTTGTCGTAAAGAAAAATCCGGCAGAGCCGGAGTTCCATCAGGCAGTGAAAGAAGTAATGGAGTCTCTCCGTCCGGTGATCGAGGCGAACGAGGAGAAATTCCGCAAAGAGGCTCTTCTTGAGAGGATCGTCGAGCCTGAGAGGCAGTTCAAGTTCCGTGTGCCGTGGGTTGACGATAACGGACAGGTCCAGGTAAACACAGGTTACCGCGTTCAGTTTAACAGTGCGATCGGACCGTACAAGGGAGGCCTGCGCTTTCATCCGTCAGTAAATCTTGGTATCATCAAATTCCTCGGTTTCGAGCAGATCTTCAAGAACTCACTGACAGGACTTCCGATCGGCGGCGGCAAAGGCGGTTCTGATTTTGATCCTAAGGGAAAATCAGACAGAGAGGTCATGGCGTTCTGCCAGAGCTTCATGACAGAGCTGTGCAAATATATCGGCGCTGACACAGACGTTCCTGCAGGCGATATCGGAACAGGCGCAAGAGAGATCGGATATATGTTCGGCCAGTACAAGAGGATCCGCGGCGTGTACGAGGGCGTGCTTACCGGAAAGGGACTTTCCTACGGCGGTTCTCTGGTGCGTACAGAGGCTACAGGATACGGTCTTCTGTATTTTACAGACGAGATGATGAAGCTCAACGGCATGGAACTGGCAGGCAAGACTGTCGCGGTGTCCGGTTCAGGAAACGTTGCGATCTATGCGACAGAGAAAGCGCATCAGCTCGGCGCTAAAGTCGTTACAGTAAGCGACTCCAGCGGATGGGTGTACGATCCGGACGGAATTGACGTTGCAGCCCTCAAAGAGATCAAAGAAGTGAACCGTGCAAGACTGACAGAGTACAAGAAGTATCGTCCGAACTCAGAGTATCATGAGGGAAGAGGCGTATGGTCAGTTAAAGTCGACGTCGCGCTTCCGTGCGCGACACAGAACGAGCTTCATATCGACGACGCCAAGATGCTCGTTGCCAACGGATGCAAAGTTGTTGCAGAGGGCGCGAACATGCCGACTACGATCGAGGCTACAGAATATCTGCAGCAGAACGGCGTTCTTTTTGCACCCGGCAAGGCTGCAAACGCAGGCGGCGTTGCCACATCAGCGCTTGAGATGTCACAGAACAGCGAGCGTCTGAGCTGGTCATTTGAGGAAGTTGACGCAAAACTGAAAGACATCATGGTAAATATCTGCCACAACGCGGCTGACGCGGCCGAGAGATACGGCTTCAAAGGCAATTACGTAGTAGGCGCGAACATTGCAGGATTTGAAAAAGTAGTGGATGCAATGGAGGCGCAGGGAGTCGTATAGGAATGTCTTCTGACAGCATACGGACAAACTGCCGTGCTGACATCAGCTTCCGGTTTATGAAAAAACTGTAAAAAGCGTTGACATGACCGGAAAATTCCTTTATATTAGACTTTGGTAAAAGGGAGTAACTGGCGCTGGCTTTCAGCGTTTGCGATGTCGTCAGTACGATGGTTCCCATCCGTATCGTGATTAAACAGTGAGACTTTTATTGCATTACATAACAACGTCGTGCAATAGAAGTCTCGTTTTTTATTGCACCGCGCAGGTTATCAGGAGGAGACGAAGATGAAACAGTATTATCAATTAACCGGTGAAGAGACGATCATGCAGGTCAACGGTTCGCTGGAGCCGCTCACCGAAGAACAGGTGCAGGCGCACCAGGAGAAATACGGGCCGAACGAGCTCATAGAGGGAAAGAAGAAAACGGTCCTGCAGATCTTCCTGGAGCAGTACAAAGACTTTCTTGTCATTATTCTTATCATCGCTGCGATCGCATCAGGTTTTATGGGCGATGTGGAAAGCACTCTTGTCATCCTGATCGTCATCACGATGAACGCGATCCTGGGTACTGTCCAGACAGTCAAGGCAGAGCAGTCGCTCGCCAGCCTGAAGAAGCTTTCAGGTCCTGAGGCAAAAGTACTGCGCTGCGGAAATGTCGTGCAGATCCCCTCATCTGAAGTTACAGTGGGAGATACCGTGATGCTGGATGCGGGCGATTATATCCCGGCGGACGGACGTCTGACAGAATGTGCCAGCCTTAAAGTGGATGAGAGCGCTCTGACAGGCGAAAGTCTTGGCGTAGAGAAAACGACGGACGTTATCGCAGAAGATGAAGTGCCGCTGGGAGACCGGATCAATATGGTATACTCGGGAAGTTTTGTCACATACGGCAGAGGCGCTTTCGTTGTCACGGGAATCGGCATGGAGACAGAAGTGGGCAAGATCGCCAGTCTTTTAAAGACAACTTCCGAGAAGAGGACGCCGCTCCAGATCAACCTCGACCAGTTCGGCCAGAAGCTCTCCATCCTGATCCTTGTATTCTGCGCGATCCTTTTTGGTATCAGCATTTTCAGAGGGGACAACATCGGAGACGCGTTCCTGTTTGCAGTCGCTCTTGCAGTGGCGGCGATCCCGGAGGCCCTGAGTTCTATCGTGACTATCGTCCTTTCTTTCGGCACACAGAAGATGGCAAGGGAACACGCCATTATGCGAAAGCTGCAGGCAGTCGAGGGACTTGGGAGCGTATCTGTCATCTGTTCGGACAAAACCGGTACTCTGACGCAGAACAAGATGACAGTGGAAGATTATTATGTGGACGGAAAATGTATCAAAGCTGAGGACGTAGATATCGAAGATCCGTCCCAGAGCCGTCTGCTGATCAGCAGTATGCTCTGTAACGACTCAAAGAATACCGACGGCGTGGAGATCGGCGATCCTACGGAGACTGCGCTTATCAATCTCGGAAGCAGGCTCGGCCTCGATCCCGAAGCAGTGCGTGCAAAATACCCAAGAGAGAGTGAGAATCCGTTTGACAGCGACAGAAAGCTGATGTCAACCAAGCACACGATGGAAGGCGTTCCGACCATGGTGATAAAAGGCGCTGTGGACGTGCTCCTCGACCGTATGACACAGATCCGGACCGGCGGCGAAGTCCGTCCGCTGACAGACGCCGACCGAAAGGATATTGAAGAACAGAACCAGAGCTTTTCAAGGGAAGGGCTCCGTGTACTGGCATTCGGCTACAAAGTTGTATCTGATGAAGAAGAACTGGATCTGGATGACGAGTATGACCTGACATTTATCGGGCTTATCGCGATGATGGATCCGCCGAGAGAGGAGTCCAGGGCAGCCGTGGCAGAATGTAAGAGAGCCGGGATCCGTCCGATTATGATCACCGGAGATCACAAGGTGACTGCGGCGGCGATCGCAAAACGCATCGGTATCCTGGAAGATGAATCCGAGGCATGCGAGGGCGCTGAGATCGACAAGATGTCAGACGAAGAACTGAAAGATTTTGTGGAAGGCATTTCTGTCTATGCGCGTGTATCGCCGGAACACAAGATCCGCATCGTGCGTGCATGGCAGGACAAAGGCAATATCGTATCCATGACAGGAGACGGAGTGAACGACGCCCCGGCGCTGAAACAGGCGGATATCGGCGTCGCCATGGGCATCACCGGAAGCGAAGTGTCCAAGGATGCCGCAGCGATGGTTCTGACGGACGACAACTTTGCAACAATCGTAAAGGCAGTTGAGAACGGACGAAACATTTACCGCAACATCAAAGCGTCCATCCAGTTTCTGCTCTCAGGAAACTTCGGAGCGATCCTGGCCGTGCTCTATGCGTCCGTCATGGCTCTTCCGGTGCCGTTTGCGCCGGTGCATCTGCTGTTTATCAACCTGCTGACAGACAGCCTCCCGGCAATCGCGCTTGGACTGGAGCCGGGCTCAAAGGATGTGATGAACGAGAAGCCCAGGCCGATGAACGAATCGATACTGACGAAAGACTTCCTGCTCAAGATCGCCACAGAAGGACTCTCGATCGCAGTGACGACAATGATCGCGTTTATGATCGGATACAATGGCGGTAATGAGACACTGGCAATGACAATGGCGTTTGCGACTCTCTGTTCTGCCAGACTGTTCCATGGATTTAACTGTAAGTCTGACAGACCTGTCGTGTTCACACGCAGGATCGCTGACAATAAATTCCTGATCGGAGCATTCGTACTCGGCATCGCGCTGATCACCTGCGTGGTTATGATACCGGGACTGCACAATATATTTAAAGTCCAGACACTGACGGTCACTCAGCTTTTCATCGTGTACGGGCTTGCCGCGGTGAACATCCCAATTATCCAGCTTCTGAAAGCCATCCGGCTGGCGCTGAAGAAAGAAAAATGATGAGGCGGGCTGTGAGATCATCCCGATGATGATTAAGGAGACTATCGATGAAACAGGTACAGAAACCGAAGAAACCGCTGATCGTATACTATCTGATCGTGCTCGCCGCGCTCATCCTGTTTAACTTCATCGTATTTCCCCGTATGATGGGCGGAAATATCACAGAGGTAGACTATGGTACATTCCTTACCATGGTAGAAGACAAGGAAGTGTCAAAGGTCCAGCTCGAGGGAGAGAGTATCTATTTTACTGACAAGAGCGAGGAGCCCCGCCAGTATGAGACGACCAGGTTCGAGGATCCGGATCTGGTAAACCGCCTGAGAGAGTCTGGATGTGAATTCGGCAGAGTAGCGGAGGAGCAGATGGATCCGTTCCTGAGTATGCTTATCTCTCTTGTCCTGCCGATCGTCATTTTCGTCGCGCTCGGGCAGTTCCTCTCACGGCAGCTCATGAAGAAGATGGGAGGCACAGACGGCGGGCCATTCATGCAGTTCGGAAAAAGCAATGCAAAGATGTACGTGCAGTCCCAGACAGGTATTACATTTAATGATGTGGCGGGAGAAGATGAGGCCAAAGACCTGCTGACTGAGATCGTGGATTTCCTCCACAATCCGAAGAAATACCAGGAGATCGGGGCCATATGTCCGAAAGGCGCCCTCCTTGTAGGGCCGCCCGGAACCGGAAAAACTCTGCTGGCAAAGGCTGTTGCAGGCGAGGCCGGAGTCCCGTTCTTTTCCATCTCCGGCTCTGAGTTTGTCGAGATGTTCGTCGGGATGGGCGCATCCAAAGTCCGGGATCTCTTTAAACAGGCCAATGAGAAAGCTCCGTGTATCGTATTTATCGATGAGATCGATACGATCGGAAAGAAGCGGGACAGCCAGGGATTTGCAGGAAACGATGAGCGTGAACAGACGCTCAACCAGCTCCTGACGGAGATGGACGGTTTTGACGCGTCCAGAGGAGTTGTGATCCTGGCGGCAACAAACCGCCCGGACACGCTTGATCCCGCACTCCTCAGGCCAGGGAGGTTCGACCGCCGCATCCCCGTAGAACTGCCGGATCTAAAGGGCAGGGAGGAGATCCTCAAAGTACACGCCAGGAAGATCAAGGTGGGAGACGATGTTGATTTTCATGCGATCGCAAGGGCTGCCTCCGGCGCGTCGGGAGCAGAGCTTGCAAATATGGTCAATGAAGCCGCGCTGCGGGCAGTGAGGGAAAACCGGAAGTTTGTTACTCAGTCAGACCTCGAGGAAAGCATCGAAGTGGTGATTGCAGGATACCAGAAGAAGAACAGGGTACTTTCCACGAAAGAGAAGCTGATCGTGGCCTATCACGAGACCGGACATGCACTTGTCGCCGCACTTCAGACGAACTCCGCGCCAGTGACAAAGATCACGATCATCCCGAGGACGTCAGGGGCCCTTGGATATACGATGCAGGTAGAAGAAGAGGAGCGCAATCTGATGTCTCGGGAAGAACTGGCGAATAAGATCGCTACGCTCACCGGCGGACGATGCGCCGAGGAACTTGTATTCGGCTCCGTTACGACAGGGGCATCCAACGATATCGAACAGGCTACAAAACTTGCGCGGGCTATGATCACCCGTTATGGCATGAGCGACCGGTTCGGCATGGTGGCCCTGGAGACGCAGGCGAACCCCTATCTGGGCGGAGACAGCAGCCTGAGCTGCTCTCCCGAGACAGCCGCACTTATCGACGATATGGTCGTCGACACTGTAAAACATGCCTATGACAAAGCAATGGACCTGCTCAGGGAAAATCAGGGGAAACTCCATGAGCTTGCCAAATATCTGTATGACAAAGAGACGATAACGGGCGATGAATTCATGAAGATACTGACACAGAAACAGATCCCCGGAGAAAACGCGACAGAAGAACTATAAAGGATCAGATATGCTCAAGAAGAAACAGGTGCAGAAAGAGGAAATAAAGGAGAAGAGACTGCCGACGACAAGGTATGAACCTGAGTATAAGAAAGGACTGACAGCCCGGCAGGTGCAGGAACACCGCCAGCACGGCCGGGTGAACCGTTCTGTCGATCCGCCGTCCAAAACGACGGGAGAGATCATACGTGAAAACGTATTTACATATTTCAATCTGATCTTTATCATACTTGCAGTCCTGCTCATACTTGTCGGTTCTTTCAGGGATCTTACGTTTCTTCCTGTCATTATCGCCAACACACTGATCGGTATCGTCCAGGAGATACGGGCGAAACAGGTGCTCGATAAACTGACCATGCTCAATGCGCCTCATGCGACCGTAGTCCGGGACGGTAAGCGGTCTGTGATCGATGCGGAAGAACTCGTGCTCGACGATATCGTGATCTTTAAGGCGGGCGATCAGGTCTGTGCGGATGCGGTCGTGAGCGCGGGGGAAGTACAGGTCAATGAGTCGCTCCTGACCGGAGAATCTGACGAGATCACGAAGCGCCGGAGCGACAGGCTCATGTCGGGCAGTTTTATCGTTTCCGGACAGTGTCACGCCAGACTTGACAGGGTGGGAGCAGACTCCTATATCTCCAGGCTGACACTCCAGGCAAAACAGATGCAGTCCGGTGAACAGTCAGAGATGATCCGTTCACTGGATAAGCTGGTAAAATGTGTCGGCGTGGCCATCATCCCCATCGGGCTCGTACTGTTTGCACAGTCATTTTTCTACCAGCACGACGGGTTCCGCCAGAGTGTGACTTCCATGATCGCAGCGATCATAGGAATGATTCCGGAAGGACTGTATCTGCTTGCGAGTGTAGCTCTCGCAGTAAGTTCTGTCCGCCTGGCGCAGAAAAAAGTCCTGCTCCATGATATGAAATGCATTGAGACGCTGGCGCGCGTCGATGTGCTGTGTGTGGACAAGACCGGAACGATCACTGAGAATACGATGAGAGTGCAGGATGTGATCGAGACGGAGGAATATGACTCATCTGTAATGGATCCGCTCACTACGATGATCAGTGATTTCGCGGCAGCCATGACAAAAGACAATATCACGATGGCAGCCATGAAAGAGTATTTCACAGCGGCATCCGGTAAGAAAGCATTATCAAAGACAGGATTCTCTTCAGCGACAAAGTACAGCAGCGTCACCTTTGATGACGGCGTGTACGTACTGGGCGCGCCCGAGTTTGTCCTCAAAGAAAAATACGGCGCCTATGCAGGGGAGATCACAGAACATGCTTCAACAGGCGCACGCGTACTGGTGTTCGGCACGTATGACGGAGAGCCGGGAGGGAAGCCTCTTGAACAAGGCATCACGCCTCTTGGATTTGTCCTGCTGGCCAATCCGGTCCGTGAGGCGGCGAAAGAGACCTTTGAGTATTTTGCAGAACAGGGCGTAGAGGTGAAAGTCATCTCAGGAGACAATCCTGTCACAGTATCAAATGTAGCCAGACAGGCAGGTATTAAAAATGCAGATAAATATGTAGACGCATCCGAACTGAAAAATGAAGGAGCGCTTCAGAAAGCTGTGCTCGAAAATACGGTCTTCGGGCGCGTCACCCCGGATCAGAAGAGACAGTTTGTCCGTATCCTGAAAGACGCGGGACATACTGTAGCCATGACCGGTGACGGAGTCAACGATGTCCTTGCTCTCAAAGATGCCGACTGCAGCATCGCCATGGCGTCAGGGAGCGAAGCGGCGGCTCAGGCATCTCAGCTTGTCCTGCTGGAATCTGATTTTTCCTGTATGCCGCAGGTCGTACTGGAAGGGCGGAGAGTCGTAAACAACATCCAGCGTTCGGCAAGCCTGTTCCTTGTAAAGAATATTTTCTCTTTCCTGCTGAGCCTGCTCTCGGTCGTGTTTATGTTTACTTATCCGCTGGAGCCGTCCCAGATCTCACTGATCAGCATGTTTACGATCGGAGTGCCGGCATTCTTCCTGGCGCTTGAGCCGAACAAGAACATCATCAGGGGACATTTCCTGACAAATGTGTTCCTCAAAGCGCTTCCGGCAGCGATCACGGATGCGCTTGCAGTGGGAGCGCTGGTGATCTTCGGAAAGACATTCGGAGTGGATTCTGCTGATATTTCCACAGCGGCGACCATGCTTCTGGCTATCGTAGGATTTATGATCCTTTACAAGATCAGCGCACCGATGAATAAGATCCGTGCGGCTATTCTGGGCGGCTGTATCGTGGGACTGGTATTCTGCAGTATCTTTCTGAACAATCTGTTCGCAATCACCAAAATGACGACGGAATGTGTGATGCTGCTCATTGTATTTGCGATCGCTACAGAACCGGTACTCAGATACCTTACGATCCTGGTGGGAAAACTGCGTTTTTATTATCTGAGGCTCAGAGGACGCAGCGCCGGAGAAGATACATAAGATCATATTCATTCTCGCATAATAAGTACTGTCATGCAGAGATGTTCCGCGCCATGGTGATGTTCTTGAGATGCGGGGCACATGATAAAACAGGATATTATGGATGATGATCTATGAAACGGAATATTTACTCGAAAGACATTGTGCTCATACTTGCGACAACTTTCTTTTATATGTCAAGTCCTATGCTGGTAACGCCGCTGATCACAGGATTTACAGAGAGCATAGGTGGCTCTGCGGCAGCGATGGGATTTGTCGGAGGGCTTATGAATCTGTGCTCGCTGTTCTGCAGGCCTCTGGCCGGAAATCTGGCGGACAGGCTGAGCAAATACAGAGTGTCTCTTATCGGGGCATTGTTTATGACAGCAGCATGCGCCGGATATATATTTGCACCGAACGGGGCTGTAGTGGCGCTGTCCCGGATCATCAACGGCATCGGGTTTTCCTGCTGCTCTGTGTGCATGGCTACCTGGATGTCGAATATGCTCCCGAAAGAGAAGATCGGTTCCGGGATGGGATTTTACGGGACAATGAACGCTCTGGCCATGGCAGCGGCTCCTGCGGTTGGCATCAGCGTGTATCAGCGGTTCGGATACCGGGCCGCTTTTTGTATCGCTCTCGTGTTTTCCATCGCAATCATCATCGCTATACAGTTTATAAAAGATAAGGGCGAGCCGGTGCGGGGCGGGACGGAAAAGGGAAAGAAACTAAGACTGACAGATGTCAGGATTCTGCCGATCGCTTTTATCATCATGCTCTTTGCAGTCCCGTACTGTGCGACACAGTCCTTTCTTGTGACCTATGTGCAGGCGCAGGGACTTCGTGTTACTGTGAGCATGTTCTTTCCGACTTATGCCGCGGTTCTGATCGTGCTCAGACTGGCTCTGAGAAACCTGTTTGACAAGCTGCCTTTCCGGGTATTTCTGCTTCTTAGCTGTATCTGCGAGCTCCTGGCGATCCTGCTCCTTGCCGTGATGCGCAATAACGCTATGATGATCCTTGCCTCTGCATTTCTGGCCGGAGGATACGGCGTCATGAGTTCCGTGTGCCAGTCAACGGCAATGCTTCTTGCGGGAAAAGAGAAGAGGGGGCTTGCAAACAGTACGTACTATATCGGCCTGGATCTGGGAATGACGCTGGGACCGATGATCGGCGGAGCGCTGTACGCCAGCCTGGATATCCGCCTGTTCTATCCGGCGCTTGCGATAACGATGCCGCTGGCTGCTCTTGTGTATCTGTCTGCGGGGCGAGGTGTAAAAAAGATAAAATAACGGATTACCATACTCAGGAAAAAGGAGGCAGAGCCTATGAGATACGATCATGCGGATCAGACAAAAAATACAGGAATTTTAAATCGTGATGTGATCAAGTATATTGCAATGTTCACCATGCTTCTGAACCATATCGCTAATGTTTTTCTGGAGCCGGGGACAGCGCTTTTTACTGTTCTTGTCGATATCGGATATTTTACAGCGCCGGTCATGTGTTATTTTCTCGCGGAGGGGTATCATTACACGCGGTCAAAGAAGAAATACGCCCGGCGGCTGGCAGTGTTCGCGCTCATATCTGAGTTTCCGTTCTGCCTTGCTTTTTTTTTTTTTTTCGGGGGAGGGGATACGATAGTATTCTGCGGATTTAATATGATATTCACGCTGTTGCTGTGCTTCTGTATTCTCCTTGTCATGGACTATGTGGAGTATCGTTTTCTGCAGATCGTACTTATTGCCGGGCTGTTTATCCTGTCGGCGTTTTCTGACTGGGGGGTTCTGGCCCCGCTCTTTACTATATTGTTCGCCCGCGCCAGAGAAGATAAAAGGAAGATCAGGAATGCATATCTGATCGGAGCGGGAGTCTTCGCGATCACGAGATTCCGCCCCGGAGATGATCTGACGGCAGTACCTGACGGCCTGGGATACGCAGCGCTGTCTGCTGTCGGCATCCTGGCGGCCGGAGTGGTGATCGTGTATCTGTATAACGGGAAACGCATGGAGCGGGGAAAGACTTTCTCGAAATGGTTTTTCTATTGGTTCTATCCGGTGCATCTGCTGGCGCTGGGGCTTATCAGAGTGATGATTTAAGCCGGATCCGCCTCCGGCAGATACAGAAGATGCACCAGACTCTGTTTATAATACCCGGCTATCTCAGGAAAAATCTCACAACTTTTTCATGCAGCTTCTGATAAGGCTGATACCGCATCGGCAGATCGATCCACGTTTTCTTGTCGACGATACTTTTGTAGTGCGAAAATGTATCGAAACCGGTCTTTCCGTGGTAAGCGCCCATCCCGCTTTCACCGAACCCGCCGAATCCCATCTCTGTAGTCGCCAGATGGATAATAGTATCATTGACGCATCCTCCGCCGAACCTGCACCGTGAAATTACTTTCTTTACAGCTTTCTTATCAGATGTGAAGAAGTAAAGCGCCAGAGGATGGGGCATGGCGTTGATGCGGCGGATCACTGTATCCAGATCGTCATATACCAGGACCGGCATAACAGGGCCAAAGATCTCTTCCTGCATCACAGCATCAGTGTGGGCGACATTATCGAGGACCGTAGGCTCGATGCGGAGAGCTTCGCGGTCGGCTTTCCCTCCGTGTGCGACTTTCTTTTCGTCGATCAGCCCCATGATCCGGTCAAAATGTTTTTGGTTGATGATCTTTCCGTAATCCGGGTTGAGAAGAGGCTGTTTCCCATATTGTCTTTGGATCTGGTTTTTTACTTCTTCTATGAATCTGTCTCTGACAGCACGGTGGCAGTATATATAGTCAGGGGCGACGCATGTCTGCCCGCAGTTCAGATATTTTCCGAAAACGATCCGCCTTGCAGCGAGACGGACATCCGCTGTCTGATCCACGATACACGGACTCTTTCCGCCCAGCTCCAGAGTAACGGGCGTCAGATGTTCAGCGGCGCTTCGCATGACTTCTTTTCCCACAGACTGACTGCCGGTGAAGAAGATATAGTCAAAATGTTCCCGGAGAAGACATGTATTCTCTGCGCGGCCTCCGGTCACTGCCGCCACATACTGAGGGCCGAAACACTGCGACAGAATATGCAGGATCACGTTTCCTGTGTGGAGAGAGTAGGCGCTGGGTTTGATTACCGCGGTATTTCCTGCAGCCAGCGCATCCACGAGAGGGGAGAGCGTCAGCATAAAAGGGTAATTCCAGGGGCTCATGATAAGTACAGCGCCATAAGGCGACGGCTTCTGAAAACTCCGGGAGCAGAACTGCGCGAGCGACGTCCGGACTCTTTTTTCTGCGGCAAACCGCTTCACATGCTTTATCATATACCTGATCTCTTCCAGTACCAGACCGGTCTCACACATATAGCTTTCAAAACTGCTTTTCCCAAGATCCTTTTTCAGCGCATTGTGGATTTCTTTCTCGTTTGCGGTAATGGCTGTGTAAAGCCTGCGAAGGGCAGCGATGCGTGCACTGACCGGAAGAGTAGCTCCCGTCTGAAAATATGCTCTCTGTCCGGCGACGATTTCTTTGATCTCCTGTTCTGTCATGTTCAGCACCTCCTGTATGATATTTTCGGGGAAATCTTAGCAGTTGCATGCAGATTTGTCAAGGTTATATGGCATTATGCTGTAAGCTGTTCCCGTCCGGCAAGTTTACAGTAACATACTCTGCAAAGCAAGAAGAGGTATTGATAAGATGCTCAAAATTCTCCTGTTCTTTTCTTTCCCTATATTCCTAAGGGCGTCATCCGCATTAGTGAACTGACGGTTTTTGACGTTCTCACCTGTCCGCGAATGCGTTCCCAGAGCAATATCACTGGCAGATTTTGCCAGACCTTTTCCTTTCCTAATAATTCCTGTCTTATAACATTTCATCTCTGATCGCATTGAGCTGATCTTGCATAGCCGGTGTCTGTGCGGACAGATTAGCCATAGCCCGTTGCTGTTGGAGATTACCCGAATAGATTGAAAACTGCTGGATTGCCTCTTTTAAGTCTTTTGCCGCTCCTGTCCGTATGACGTCCAGAAAATAGGAAACTGCAAATGTACTCTGATATTGATCGGGAATGAAATCGATGAGGCTGCTGTCTTCCCTCAGACGCTTCTGAAAATGCTCCTCGTATTGCGCATGGGCCATATACCAATTAAGTAGCATGTTGATGTTGTCTATGTTACAAATATGCAGACAAGTTCAATTTTTTCCGGATAAAAATAAAATTGACACTATTATTTTAGGTTTAATATATGGGAGTAATTCTAAGTCAAAAATTGATGATATTCTAAAGGTGACAAATAATATAGCCAAAAAAACCTTACACCAATATTGTGTTAACGAAAATAAGCTTATTGATTTGCCAGAAATTAAATTAAATCAACCCGAGTATACAGAATCGTTCATAAATATAATACTTCGTATTATTGAACAGCCTTTATACTATTTTGATATTTTGAGGTTTTTGGATTTTGTGCTTTCCCAATATGATCTGGATAATGAAAAATATAATAAGGAAGAAATAAATGGTATATTTGATAATGCAGAGGAATTGTTGAAAGGTACAAAAACATTTTTACATTTTATATGTCATATAACCAATATCCCTGAAGAAATTTTTATCCTTTTAAATGATAGTGATGAAAATTAAAGAGGAATGAAAAAGTTCAAAGACTAGAGAGTATTTATATAGGCGACCAGCTATGAAAAGTCAAGTATAAATTAGCAAAAAAATGCTTTTCGGTATCGATGGTAGAAAAGGTCACTATAGACGAAGAAGAATTGAAGAAAAAAATTGCTTCTATAACTACTGAAATAAAAGGAAAATGACCGAGTAGTAACACACCCCCATTCCTACTACGTTTTTACTACTTTTGACGGCCCAGGTATGTCGCATTTTGCTCCGTTTTGCTTGTTTTGTGATTGTTTTAACAATCTCAGAGGCAATTACATATCAGGCAAATTGCGGCAAAACAGGGCAAACTAACGCAAATCAGGAGGACTTTAAGATTGAAAATGAAAAGTAGAGGGTATCTATTCCCTTAATCGCATGACAAATAAGCCATCTTTCGGTGGCTGATTTAAAAATTAAATATTGAAAAGTTAAGGTTATGCAGTTGCTGACTTAACCTTATAACCTTGATTTCTTGCGATGATGATTGCCTGTTCCACCGTGATTTCCCGGTCAGCAGGAGGAAGATCTGATTTCCGGTAAAGTTCCGCATTATAGTTTTCACCGTTCTTCAGCATGTGGTATAATGCGGTCAGAAGCATTCTTGCTATGGCAATGATTGCTTTCTTGTGACCGCGACGCTT
>CALWAR010000003.1 GCA_944375765.1 uncultured Mediterraneibacter sp.
TATCAGTGGCGGGTGTCAATCCCCCATCTGATATACGCTCCGCGAGGATGCGCAGGGATTCGGAGATGTATTATGTCAGCTAAAGCTGACCCGAATCCCGCGCCAAGACTCGTGAGCGAGTCTTGAATTAGCGACAGGAGATGAACAGCGATGGGAATGAGGATCAATGCAGGACTTCCGCTGCCGGCGGACCTGAAAGCAGAATATCCGCTCTCGGACAATATTGTCAGGATCAAAGAGAAAAGGGACCGGGAGATCAGGGATATTTTCACGGGGAGCTCAGATAAATTTGTAGTGATCGTAGGACCTTGTTCAGCGGATAACGAGGATTCTGTGTGCGAGTATGTGAGCCGTCTGGCAAAAGTGAATGAAAAGGTCTCCGACAGGCTGATGCTCATCCCCAGAATCTATACGAACAAGCCCCGTACAACGGGAGAGGGATACAAGGGAATGCTCCATCAGCCGGAACCTGACCAGGCGCCGGATCTCCTGGCTGGGATCATCGCCATCCGGAAAATGCATACCCGGGCCATCGGGGAGAGCGGGCTGACCGCTGCGGACGAGATGCTCTATCCTGAGAACAGGAGCTATCTCGACGATATCCTGTCCTATGAGGCAGTCGGAGCGCGCTCGGTGGAGAACCAGCAGCACCGTCTGACAGCAAGCGGCATGGACATTCCTGTGGGCATGAAGAATCCCACCAGCGGAGATTTCTCCGTGATGCTCAATTCCGTCGTTGCCGCGCAGAGTTCCCACACATTTATCTACCGGGGGATGGATGTTACGACCGACGGAAATGGTCTCGCACATGTGATCTTACGAGGCGGAGTGGATAAGTACGGCACATGCATCCCGAACTATCACTATGAGGATCTGGTGCGCCTTCTCGACGCATATCAGCAGAGAGAACTGAAAAACCCGGCTGCGATCGTGGACGCCAACCACTCGAATTCCAACAAGCAGTTCCGCGAGCAGATCCGCATCGTGAGCGAGGTGCTCCACAGCAGGAATTATAATCCGGAACTGAAAAAACTCGTCAAGGGAATCATGATAGAAAGCTATCTTAAAGAAGGCTGCCAGAAGATCGATGAGAACAGAGTGTATGGAAAGTCGATCACGGATCCGTGCCTTGGCTGGGCGGATACTGAGAAACTGCTCTATAAGATCGCTGACGAGTGTTAAAAAGAACTGATATATGACCGGCGCTGATATACAGAGAAATCAATCCCGTATATCAGCGCCGGCTTTTCAATTATAGCCAGAGATCTGGTTTTATGATAGAATAGAACAGGAAAAAATATAGAAAAGGAAGACATATGATTACAGGAGAATTAAGGAACAAAGTCGATAAAATCTGGGAAGTATTCTGGACAGGAGGTATCACAAATCCACTGGAAGTGATCGAGCAGTTTACATATCTGCTCTTTATAAAGCAGCTGGATGATGTGGAGACAACAAAAGAAAACGAAGCAAGCTTTCTGGGCATCGATTATCAGGGGATTTTCCCGGAAGAATGTCAGATATACCGATGGAGCAGATTCAAGAATCTTGGTGACGCGCAGGAAATTTATAATCTTGTTTTAAATGAAGTATTTCCTTTTATAAAAAATCTTCATGGAAATGGAGATTCTGCCTACAGTAAATATATGGGCGACGCCATCTTCAAAGTGCCCACACCGGCTATGCTGACAAAGCTGATCGACGGGATCGATGGACTGGAGCTGGGAGACTCTGACAGTAAAGGTGATCTGTACGAATACAGTGATCTCCATGCCATCGGGAGTATTTAAACCTTATGCCGGCGTCTCTACCGCGATTCTTGTATTTACAAGGACCAAAGCCGGCGGTACGGATCAGGTATGGTTCTATGATATGAAAGCAGACGGATATTCTCTTGATGATAAACGCCAGCCGGTTTCGGAAAGTGATGTGGAGGATATCGTCACACGTTTCCATAACAGAGAAAATGAAAAAGAACGGAAGCGGACAGAACAGAGCTTCTTTGTAGATGCGGACGAGATCCGGGAGAATGACTTTGATCTGTCGATTAATAAATACAAAGAAATCGTATACGAACCGGTGCAGTATGATCCGCCGGAGGTTATTCTGGACCGGATTGATGAGATGGAGAAAGAGATTCAGGAGAATATGGCGGAACTGAGAAAAATGTTGGATGCGGATTTGTAGGAATGAAATATATGCGATATAAATTGAAAGTATTTCTAGCAGTGCAGTTGAAGAAAGCAGAATTAAAGTTATACCTGCTAATACGGTAGTTATGAGTTTTAAGTTATCAATTGGAAAAATTGCAATAACTACAGAAGACATGTATTCAAATGAAGCGATTATGGCTTTCCACGACAAACATGTTGTTGAGATGCTTCCAGAGTATATATATTATTTGTTTAAATATAAAAATTGGGATGAAAGCAGCAATAAAGCAGTCATGGGGAAAACCCTTAACAAAGCGACTCTGTCAGAAATAGAAATATGTCCTGTTTCAAAGCAAAAAGAAATAGTGAATGTATTAGATAAAATAACGGGAATTCTGTTTAGTAGAGAGAAAGAAGCAAGGCTACTTGATGAACTTATCAAATTCGTTAGGTTAGAATCGATGATGGGGTAAACGAAAAAGCAGTTTTGGCATTCCAGTGAACTGCCCCTTCGTTTACACCATTTTCGATTTGACCTAATTGAACAAAGTAAGCGTCCGGGTAG
>CALWAR010000004.1 GCA_944375765.1 uncultured Mediterraneibacter sp.
GCTGTCTGCTATGCGTCACCACAATCACGCATTTTCCTGATTCATGGGCAGTGCTCTTCAGAAGCTCTATAATCCCCGCGGACGTATCCTCGTCCAGATTCCCGGTCGGTTCATCTGCCAAAAGCACCTTCGACTCGCTCGCTAGAGCCCGGGCGATCGCTACGCGCTGCTGCTGACCGCCGGAAAGCTGTAGCACATTCCGTTTCCAGTCCTCACTGGGAATGCCGACTTCCTGTAACAGCTTCTCTGCATTTTTCCTGCCGCCCAGCTTTACATTTTCTTCCGTGGTCAGATAATCGATCAGATTATAGTTCTGAAAAACGAGAGAGATATCATGCCTGCGGTGATAATTCAGCCCCTTCCTTTGGATATCCCCGCCATTATAGAGTATGCTTCCCGACACCGGGCTGTCCAGTCCGGCCAGCAGGGAAAGGAATGTTGTCTTCCCTGATCCGCTGGGACCGATGATCGCGTAGAAAGTTCCCTCTTCAAAAGCAGCCGAAACCTGTTTTAAGACCAATGTATCCCGTTTGGATTTGTAAGAATACATGATATTCCTTGCCTCAATGATCATTTTTATAATACCTCCTAACTCATTTCACTCAAGATGTCTTTCGGATTTTTCCGAAAGATCAGGATACCTGCCGCACACGTAGATACTATGATCAGCGCACTTACTCCCGCGGCGTCCGCAGCCATCATGAAAGGCGTGATCTCTGTCTCTACCTTTGTTACCGTCAGCTCCGGCGCCTGATAGTCAGTTGCAACTTTCCCCGCATCCATCTCTTTCTGCAGCTCTGCCTGCTGTTCCTGCTGCCCTGCCAGATAATCTGCCGCGGCATTTGATACCGCCGGAGCGAACAGAAAGGAAAGAGCCACTGCCGCGATCCCGGTCAGAAATGCCTCGCTCAAAATCTGCAAAAGTATTTTCCCCTTTGCAATACCGAGCGACATCAGAATCCCGATTTCATTCGTCCGGTTTCTGATCCAGAAAATGAAGATCAGAAACAAAATTGCAAAGCTGGCGGCCGTAACAACTATAAGCAGCGTATTGCTGATCTTTTCGAGATCATTAAAGTTAGATGCCATTGTATCAAGATTTCCATTATTGTCGATCAGGTCATAGCGCCGCCAGTCTATATTTGTTTTCTTAATGGCTTCCTTCACAGCCTCATAGTTATCTACATCCGCCACCTTGAAATACGCTTTTTCATACAGCGGATCATCCTGCTCCACTTTCTCCGGAAAATGAAGATCTGTAAAAACAATATTTTCCGAACGGAATGTATCGCCGGACATATAGGGCTTTATGCTTTCTTTTACCTGATAGATCCCGACAATTTCCGCTTCCTGCACGGGCTCCTCCTCTTTGACGGGATGAAATTTCATAGTATCGCCGATTTTTAACTGATTCTTTCCTGCCAGTTCTTCGGAAATAACACAGACATTCGTGTCTTCCGGCATTGTCATCCGTCCTTCTTTGATTGTGACATTTCCGGAAAGGACATTGGAGTCCATCGCCATATCCCGATTCCCGATCAGCGTGACACCCCCGAAATCGCTGGTCTGGTCAGTGTCCGGATTTTCAATTCTCTCAAAGTTTTCCTGTTTTACGGCCGTTGGAACAGTTGTGATATTGTAGTCAGAGATCCCTTCTGTTTCCGCAATCTTCTCAATGTCGTCTAATTTAAGCGATTCAAAGGAATTGTCTGCCCAACCCTGCCAGTTTTCACTTCCATTTACAGTAATCTTTTTAAGATGATATCCGTCATAGCTTCCTTGGCCGTCCTCATTAAGTTCCTGAATTTTTTTACTGGCTTCTTCCACCCGGCGGGTTCTGTCCTCCGGATTGGCTTCCAATAAAAAACCCGCACCAATCGCCTGCCGGGTACTGTCATTCATAGCAATATTGGCCGAACGGCTTGCCATACCGGAAAGTAAGAGAAGGCTGATGATACATACAACCAACAGAAGCAGGATACTCTTCACCGGTTTTCTAACGCAGGACCGTACTGCTCTTTCAAATAGATTCATCTTATTATCCCTCCATTCGTGATAAGATATCTTTCGGATTTGCCCGGATCACCGGCGCCAGGGATACCAGAACGGCAATGACAGCAACCGCACTTCCAATGCCCAGCAGTAAAGCAATATCGGCAAACTGTAAGGAAACATCCAGAGAAATATCTGCTGTCACCGAAGTAAGTAATATACTTTGCAGGCCCTTTGCCGCCAAAGATCCGAGCGCGCAGGCTCCGCCCATGGCAATCAGAAACAGAACTGCCGCCTCCAGAAGTGCCTGCAGAAAAATAGTAAATTTTCGTTCGCCCATACTTAGAAATACAGCCATTTCTTTCTGGCGGCTCCGCATCCACATACACAACAGCAAAGAGACGATCGCTGTACCGGTTATAAATGTAAGCATCCGCATCAATTCTACAACCCGTGTAATCTGTGTGAGCGGAGCTTTCATCTGCTGATATAATGCATCGGATGTAGTAACCTCGGCTTTATCCTGTAAAATATTCTGTAGTTTCCCAGCCAGCTCGTCTAAAAGATCCGGCTGTCCTGTATAAGCAGAGACTTTATAAAACCCTCTGTCACCAAACAATTCCAGATAAGCTGTATTATCGATATAGATCTGATTTTCCACCCGGTAAACGGCAAGAGTGGACTTTTCCTGCCGGTTTTCATTTCCGGCAAGATACTCTCCGATGATCTCAACTGTAACTGTTTTCCCGTCCTCTGTTTCCAGCGAAATTTTGCCGCCAATCTGCAAGCCATTTGCCTCGGCAAATCCGGTATTGACCACAGCACTGTATCGGGTATCGTTCCCGATCAGCCGCCCGCCTGTAAGCCGGTTAGACTGATCTTCAAAGGGGCTGTCTGTTTCCATATCATCAAAAGACAGCAGGCTGACTTTCTGATTGTCCGGCTCGGCAGAATCGCTGGCAGTAACCGGAGTAAGGTCTGTTAAATACGCAGACTGCTGCCCCATTCGATTCACAGAAGTAACATTTGCTAAATTTTCAATCTTTTCTGCTTCTTTATCCGTGATCTCATTTGCTGTGTCCGTAATTTCACAGACCACCTTCTCCTTCATTTTTTCCTGCATAGCAGCCTCGGTTCTTTCTGTGGCGTGCAGGATCATGTTTGTACTCAGGATCATACTGTTTACTAAAAGGAAGATCAGCAGCAGCAAAAGTGATTTCGCGCGTTTCCTGATCAGATAGAGGAAAGCTCTTTTATAAAAAGGCATTTTCTTATCCCTCCTGATCATTAAAACGGATAATCAGCACTTTTGTGGCGTGAATTTCTCCGTTATCCTGTGTTTCCCCGTAAACATAAACCGACGTAGATTTTTTCACATCGGAAGATGCAGCCGCTTCATATTCCACTGCGCCGGTAGAACTGTCGATATTGGCAATCTGAAAGGTGCAGTCGTCTCCATAGGAAACAGTTGTACTTTCCATGCCGCTCTCAATACCGTCCGCTGCCGCTATTATCATCTGTCCGTCATCCTTGTCGGGGATAACCTGAAAACTCCCGTCCTGAAAATCGGCCACGCTTCCCCGCAAAAGAGCCGTATCCAGCAGATCATCCAGATTTGTATTCTGTTCTCCATTCTGACTGTTCGCAGCTGTCCCGCTATTTGCAGCCTGTTCCCCCTGGGAACTTCCACAGCCTGCCAGCAAAAGTGTACAGACTAAAACCAAAGCCGCCGTTACTAATTTCGTATGTTTCATTTGTCACATCTCCTTTCTGTCTTACGGCGGTATCTTACAGAAAAACCTTTCTAAAACTCCTCTAAAAATGAACTTGATTTTCCTTTGTTTTTAGAGAACTTTTAGAGAATTTCTCTGCTATACTAATAACAGTTCAGCCATATATGGCTGTACCGGACTTATATGGATAAGAAAAGGACAGGATAACTTATGAAAATACTTCTATTGGAAGATGATCCGGATCTCTGCCGTTCGATCCGGGATGTTCTCATAAAGAATGGATATACAGTAGATGTCTGCAATGACGGGGAAACAGCTATGCTCTATGCTTTGAAAGTAGACTGCGGCTACGAACTCGCCATCGTTGACCGGATGCTCCCCGTAATTGACGGTCTGACTATTATCAAAGCTATGCGGAGAAAGGGCATCCAGATTCCTGTGATCATTATTACAGGAATGGCGGCGATCGATGACCGGATTGACGGTCTGGACGGCGGAGCGGACGATTATCTGGTAAAACCTTTCCATATCAGAGAACTGATGGCAAGAATACGGGCGCTGACCCGGAGAGCCAAGGACATGCAGAACGCAGAGCTTCTGTCGTATGCGGATCTTCAGTTCGACCGTGAGAACCGGCGCCTGACGTGTAAAGGGCATGAATTAGATCTCTCAGCCAAAGAAACCGATCTGATGTATACGCTGATGAAACAGCCGGATACAACTTTTTCCCGGGAACAGTTAATCTTAACTGTCTGGGGGATCGATTCTGATATCGCGCCCGGAAATGTCGACAATTACATCTCATTTCT
>CALWAR010000005.1 GCA_944375765.1 uncultured Mediterraneibacter sp.
ACGGAAGATAGGAGGCGCGAAAAAGTGGGAAAACCGACAGGATTTATGGATTATGCAAGAAAAGACAAGACAGCGGAACAGCCGCTTGAGAGAATTAAGCATTTTAATGAGTTCTATACGCCTCTTCAAAAAGAGGAACAGGAACTGCAGGGGGCGCGGTGCATGGCGTGCGGCGTGCCGTTCTGCCAGTCAGGCTTAAATCTGATGGGGATGGCCAGCGGATGTCCGCTGCACAACCTTGTGCCAGAGTGGAACGATCTGATCTACAACGGCAACTGGGAGGAGGCATATTACCGTCTGGCGAAGACAAACAACTTCCCGGAGTTTACTTCCAGGGTATGTCCGGCTCTCTGCGAGAATGCATGTACATGCGGCCTCAATCAGGATCCGGTAGCGTCAAAGAGCAACGAGTATGCCATCATTGAAAATGCATATGAGAAAGGTTACGCAAAAGCCCGTCCGCCGAAAGTGCGCACAGGTAAAAAAGTAGCTGTCATCGGTTCCGGACCGTCCGGGCTGGCGGCGGCAGATCTCCTCAACAGAAGAGGTCATCTCGTTACAGTATTCGAGCGTGAGGACAAACCGGGCGGACTGCTCCGCTACGGTATCCCGAATATGAAGCTGGAGAAGCAGTATATTGACAGGAAAATAAAGATCATGGAGGAAGAGGGCATCGAGTTCCGCGTAAACTGCAATGTAGGAAAGGATGTAAAATCCGCCCAGGTCTTAAAAGAGTATGACCGTATCGTCCTCGCCTGCGGAGCGTCCCATCCCCGTGATATCAAGGCGCCGGGGCGCGACGCCGATGGGATATATTTTGCAGTCGACTTCCTGAAGTCCACCACAAAGGCGCTCTGGGCGAACGACATGCAGCTAAAGGATGGAACGTACATCTCCGCAAAAGGGAAAAATGTCATCGTCATCGGCGGCGGAGATACCGGAAATGACTGCGTCGGAACGTCTATCCGGCATGGCGCAAAATCCGTGCTTCAGCTGGAGATGATGCCGAAAGCTCCGGATCAGAGAACAGAGACGAATCCATGGCCGGAGTGGCCGAAGATCTGTAAGACGGACTACGGCCAGCAGGAAGCGATCGCTGTATTCGGACATGATCCGCGCGTATACCAGACAACAGTCAAAGAGTTCGTAAAAGACAAGAAAGGCAAACTGTGTAAAGCCGTGCTTATCAAGCTGGAGAGCAGGAAAGATGAAAAGACCGGCAGGATGTATATGGCAGAGATCCCGGGCAGCGAGTACACAGTGGACGCAGACCTTGTCCTGATCGCGGCGGGGTTCCTCGGAAGCGAAGAATATGTGACAAAATCGTTCAGCGTGGAAGTCAACGAGCGCACGAATGTAAAGACTGAGCCGGGAAAATATGCGACGAATATTAAAAATGTGTTTACCGCGGGAGACATGCACAGAGGACAGTCTCTGGTCGTGTGGGCGATCCGCGAGGGACGCGAGGCCGCCAGAGAGGTTGACGAGAGCCTGATGGGATATACAAATCTGAATATACAGTAGTCAAATAGCAGCAGTTCAGCCCGCGCCATTTGTACACCGCGCTGAACTGCTGCAAAATATAAGAACAGTTTTTAAAATTTGTTGAAAAATGTATCATTCTGCTGTATTATAAACAGAAGTGATAATATATTGAGAGATTCTCGAAAGGTGAAAAGATGAGGTATAGAAGAATACGCGGAGTGTGTATTGTGGCAGTCCTTGTATGCTCGCTTGCAGCGTCGCCGGTATATGCTGCTCCGGAGGATACTGTTGAAAGTCTCCAGGATGAGCAAAGCGATCTTAAAGACCAGAAGTCAGCAGCGGAGAGCGAACTGAGCAGTCTTCAGGAACAGTTGGAGACTCTTATGTCGAAAGCGGCAGACCTGGAGGAACAGCTTATCGCGAAAGGGCAGGAGATCAGCCAGGCTGAAGACGACCTTGAGGCGGCGGAGGAGAAGCGGCAGACGCAGTATGAGGCGATGAAACTCCGCATCAGATATGTCTACGAGTCGGGCGGCGACGCCGCTACGATAGAGAAGATACTTTCTTCCGGCGATATTACAAGTATATTAACGCAGGCCGAGTATTCTCAGAGAGTCCATGAATATGACAGAGCGCAGCTCAAAGCATATGCTGAGACCGTCAGCCGGATCGCAGATCTTGAAGAGAAACTCAGGACGGAGATGGCAGACCTGCAGGATCTTGAGGCACAGTATCAGGAACAGCAGGATGAGCTCAATGCGACGATCTCTTCCAAACGGGATGAGATATCTGGACTGGACGAAATGCTCCAGGAGGCAGCACGGAAGATCCTTGCGGAGCAGCAGCGTCAGGCAGAAGAGGAGCGGCGGGCTGCTCAGGAGGCTGAGGAGCAGGCTGCTGAAAATGGCAGTGGAGACGAGCCGGATCAGAGCGGGAGAGATGCTGTCGGTGAATCAGATACCGGCGGTGAGCCGGCCGCCGGTACGGATACAGGGAATACTGCGGAAGAGCCGTCGTATGATTCTTCCAAAGGGGGATCGGCGGTCTCACGCGCATACGGTAAGCTTGGCAAGCCATATGCGTGGGGCGCGGCCGGCCCGGACAGTTTTGACTGCTCAGGTCTTGTAAGCTATGCGCTGACAGGAAGCTATGTACATACGTGGACGACGACAGACTTCATGACGTGGACTCAGGTGAGCGATCCGCAGCCCGGCGATATCTGCACAAGCGCTACGCACTGTGGCATTTATATAGGAAACGGTCAGATGATCCATGCGCCGCAGACAGGTGACGTCGTCAAGGTCAGCCCTGTCCACAGTGGAATGATCTACGTAAGATATTAGTGTCGGCCAGACGACAGACGGCGAAAAAGGAAAGATATGGTCGATTAAAACACAGCCCCCTGCGGCGTTGTCCGCAAGGGGGATTTTTTACGAGTGCCGCTTCGATATGAATTATTACGTAAATGTTAAAAAACTATTGAAATTTCTCCGGTTATTTATTATAATCTATTACAGGCTATGGTTACGGAAGACAAATTTCCCTGCAGAGATGATTTTTTTCAGAATTGGTGTTGAAAAACACAACATTCTGTTGTATGATTTATATATGTGGGGATATAGATAATATAATAGGGAAAGGTGAAAAAATGAAGTTAAAAAGAGTACATAGCGCGTTAATAGCTACAATACTGACATGTTCGATGGCAGCGACTCCGGTGTTTGCAGCACCTGATACGCTGGAAGATCTGCAGAATCAGCAGCAGGAGCTTGAAAGCCAGAAGTCGAACGCCCAGAGCGAACTGAGCAGTCTTCAGTCCCAGTTAGACGAACTGGTCGCAAAGACGGCGGAGCTGGAAGAGAAGCTGATCGCCAAGGGCGAGGAGATCATTCAGGCGGAGAAAGACCTGGAAGCTGCACAGAAGAAGAAAGACGAGCAGTATGAGGCCATGAAGCTTCGTATCAAATATATGTATGAAGCAGGCAGCGGTACTGCTACAGTGGAAAAGGTAATGTCTTCCGGCGATATCTCAAGCATGCTGACGCAGGCTGAATATTCACAGCAGGTACATGAGTATGACCGTGCACAGCTTCAGGAATATGCGAACACTGTTCAGGAGATTGAGGATCTGCAGAACACGCTTGAGACAGAGATGGCTAATCTCCAGAGTCTTGAAGTCGAATACCAGAATCAGCAGGAAGAACTGAATTCAACGATTTCTTCCAAGCAGAGTGAAATATCCAATCTGGATGGAATGATCCAGGAAGCAGCACGGAAAGTGCAGGAAGAGCGGGAACGCCAGGAAGAGGAAGAGCGTCGGAGACGGGAAGCAGAGGCAGCGGCAGCCGCCGCAGCCGCAGCGGCTGAGGAGGAGAACAGAAGCGCTGATACTACCACTACTACGACGACTACTGCCACAGGGAGCGATACATCTGATAACAGCGGAAGTTCCTCCAGCGCACCAGCATACAATGCATCTACAGGAAATGCCATTGTAGACCGTGCGTACGGCAAACTTGGAAGTCCTTATGTATGGGGGGCTGTCGGACCAGATACGTTTGACTGTTCAGGGCTCGTAAGCTACTGTATATCAGGCAGTTATATACGTCTTGGAACAACGACTACATTCATGGGATGGACGAGAGTCAGCGATCCGCAGCCCGGTGATATATGCACCAGCGCAACACACTGCGGTATATACATAGGCGGAGGCCAGATGATACATGCCCCACGTACTGGAGACGTCGTTAAAGTAGGCCCTGTTCAGAGCAACATGATTTATGTCCGCTATTAAATAACTGGATAGATTACTCCGTACGACTTTGAATAGCGTCCCATAGGAATTAAAAAGTATTTCGGTAAGAAACCGGCGTGTCAGACCACGCCGGTTTTGTTTATGCGATATTTAAGCCGTCGCTTGCGGAAGCGTGTTCCGGCGTTGGCATGCCTGCGGCATTGTGGTAAAATGGAAAACAGGTGCAGTGCGATAAAGCGGAAAGCGAGATGACGTTAATGGTGGGAAAAAGAATTATTGAACAGTGTTATCTCGACAAATATTTATAAATTTACCATAAATAAAAGAACCTGCTTGTTTCAAAGCAGATTCTTTTAAGTTTATGATCTTGATAATATATGGAGCATTCGCAGATTTTACAGATATCCGCGTCTTTCAAGCGTGTTCAGGATGTTTCTTCCCTCTTCTGTACCGTCGATGATCCTTCTTGCGCGAACGCTGTCTCCGATGTTGACGATCTCGATCTGATCCTCTTCTCCGAAAGCATCCCGGAGATTCTGAAGAACCGGATGTTCCGCTTTCATGCCCAGGCAGACGAAGCCATAATCGAAGTGGAGCTCTTTCTGTTCTCCGTCAATCTCCACCAGGAAATTGTCCGGGCGTACTTCTTTAAGCGCTGTGTTCGGCATCTGTTTTACACCGTATTTATTCATCAGTGTATTGATATCGACTTTGGATACCGGATCGATACCGTTGCCGATGATCGGCATCATCTCGACGATACTCACGTCAGCGCCTCTCGGGGCAAAGTATTCCACTACGTCAAGTCCGACGGCGCCTCCTCCGATCACAACAACTTTCTTTCCTGTCATATCCTCCGGATACTCGTTAAGATGACCGATCATATCAAGGATCGTGTAGACTTTACGGTCTTCTTTGCCGAGATTTTCATGAAGTCCCGCGATCGGAGGGAGAAGCGGTGAAGAGCCGGTTGCGTTTACGATAACGTTCGGCTTCAGACTTCGGATAAAGTCGACGTCCGCTTCCATGTTTGTAAACGTAAATAAATTTTTAAGCTTTGTTGTGCGGTGTACCATATACTGCGGAAAATCTGACAGACGTTTCTTGTCCGGAATCTTGGAGATCTCTGCGGCCAGTCCTCCGAGGTATGGTTTTTTCTCAAGGAGGAATGTGGTACATCCTACTTCCGCGGCTGTACAGGCCGCCTCTATTCCTGCTGTTCCTCCGCCTACAACTACGACATTGCATGGTTTTGAAATACGTCGTTTTCTGTATTCATCCCCGTCAGTTACGGCCGGATTGATCGTGCAGCGGATCGGACGGTTAATGCCGATGCGGTTTCCGGCGCATCCGATGTTGCAGGAAATACATTTCCTGATATCACAGACATCGCCGAATTCTACTTTGTTGACCCATTCCGGATCCGCGATCAGACCGCGGCCGATGCCGATCAGATCCGCGTCTCCTCTTGCCAGGATATCCTCTGCAACTTGAGGATCACGGATGTTTCCCATCGTGACACAGGGCTTTTTATAGCGTTCTTTGACTGCTTTTGCCATATAGGAGCGCCATCCGTCCGGGAAATGGTTGGCGTCGATCTGGTACTGGATGGAGCCGTTCAGGCCGCAGGATACATCGATAACGTCAGCTTCTTCCTGGATATACTGCAGATAGTCAAGACAGTCGTCAAGTGTATTTCCGCCCTCCATGAATTCATCAGCGCTGATACGCAGAAAGATCGGGAAAAACTGTCCTACCTGTTTTCTTACTTCTTCCATTACAAGTCGGGCGAAACGCGCTCTGTTCTCTGCCGAACCGCCGAATTCATCCGTTCTTTTGTTTGTAATAGGAGAGAGGAACTGGCTGAGCAGATAAGAGTGTCCGGCGTGGATCTCTACCGCGTCAAATCCGGCGGTCTGCGCGCGTTTGGCAGCTTCCCCGTATTTCTTTACGATACGCATGATCTCTTCTTTTGCCAGCGGGCGGGGGATCTCGCCTCCCTCCTTGGAGGGAATATTGGAAGCTGATACCGGCTGCATGTTCGTGCGCGCGGACTGCGCGGACGCGCCTGCATGGTTAAGCTGGATACCGATGCATGTGCCGTGTTTGTGGATCGTTTCCGTCAGCTTGAATAAGCGGGGGATGTAGTTGTCGTGGTCGATGCGGAGCTGTGTCGTTCCGTTGGAACCTTCCGGTGAATCGACGCTCGCGTTCTCAACCATGATAAGCCCGGTGCCTCCCCTGGCACGCTGCTCATAATAATTAATATGCAGAAAGCTCATCTCGCCGTTTTGCTCGCCGTAGTTTGTACCCATCGGAGTCATCATGATCCTGTTTTTAAGAGTCATGCGGCGTACAGTAAAGGGTTCAAATATGTGTTGGAATTGTTTCTTCATTATTAATCTCCTGAATAATACTGTCGTTTATTGGTGAAAGTATATGAGAGGTTGTTTTAAACGGAATCAGGAGCCGGTGTCTGACCGGCTATCGTCATCATATTAACAATCCGTTTACAAACCGTATTATAGTGAAGATCAGCGTATAAAACAAATGCATATTTTTGGTGAAAATCATAGATTAAAACTATAATTTGTGATATTTTATATAAAAGAGGGTGATCTTATGAATCTGAACCAGCTTTATTATTTTGTAAAACTTGCTGAGACGGAGCATTATACGAAAGCGGCGGAGGAGCTGAACATCTCCCAGCCGTCACTGAGCCATTCCATTCGTGCGCTTGAGAGCGAACTTGGGACCAGACTGTTTGAAAAGCGGGGACGCAATATAGTCCTGACCAGATATGGGAGTTTATTCAGAGAGTATGCGGAACAGTCGCTGAAGACACTGGATACGGGCGTCCGGAAAGTCCGCTCACTTACCGGCCAGACGGAAGGCGTAATTGAACTTGCGTATATCTATACGCTGGGAAGCGAGTTTGTCCCGCAGCTTGTGAGTGATTTCATACATACTTATGAGGAGCTGAATGTGAAATTCCGGTTTACAGTGGGCAATACGTCCGAGGTGATACAGGGGCTGAAAGATGAAAAATATGACATCGGTTTCTGTTCTATGGCGGAAAAGGAGTCCGGCATACAGTTTACACCGGTCGGAACGGAGAATCTGGTCGTGGTTGTACCCAAAGGGCATCCGCTGTCTTATTCCGGAACCGTGGATCTGGAACAGGCGGCTGCCTATCCGCAGATATTCTATACGCCGAACAGCGGCCTGCGTCCTGTAGTGGACAGGATGTTTGAGCGGCTTAAGATCAGGCCGGATATCGCATACGAGATCGAGGAAGACGGTTCTATGGCAGGCCTTGTAGCGCAGAATTTCGGGATTGCAGTAATGCCGGAGATCCCTGTCCTGAAAACACTGGATGTGGATGTTCTTGAGCTGCGGAACCAGCATGAAAAGAGGTATGTCTATATGGCAAGGAACAGGGGGCAGTATGAGCCCCCGCTCGTACGCCGGTTCGAGGAGTATGTGAAACGACGGGGATTTTGACAGTCAGATGTTCGTTCCCTCTTTCTGTATGAAAGAGATGAAATTCCGCACGGCGGGGACCTGGTAACGGTTTTTCATGTATGCCATATATGCGGTGTGCTGCAGGTTGACGTCCGTCAGGCGTATCTTTTCCAGTTGGAAATAGTCCAGGATATCCACGTCCGCCACGAGCGCGATCCCGAAATCTTCCGCCACCAGGGATGCAATTGCATTCTCATCCGGGGACTCGCAGACGATGTTGGGCTTCATGGAATAAGATGAATAGATCCGGTTTGTAAAACCGCCCAGACCGGACGTCCTGTCATAGCCCATGACGGGATAGTCTTCCAGATCCCGCAGGACCGGGCCGGCTTTTTTGGCAAGCGGATGCCCCAGCGGGGTGATTACGATCATTTCCTGATGCAGGATGGGGACAAACTGGATATCCGGTTCATTTTCCACGTAAGATCCGAATATGACGTCATACTGGTCTGCTTTGAGCCCGTTTACCATTTCGCGGGTATAACTCTGATGAAAACTGAAGCTGATATCTTCATTTTTCCATTTTTCGAGAAACTGCCTTACTGTATGCGGTATATAGCGGGCTGAGAGGGGAAATACGTAAGCGATGTCCACATGTCCGGCATTTCCGGAGAGCTTTTTCATCTGCTTCTCGGCCATCCGGACTTCATTCAGGATCCGGTTAGCATGTTCCAGGAAGATCTTTCCGTATTTGGTCAATGTGACTGTACGTCCTTTCCTCTCGAAAAGGACGATCCCCAGTTCCTCCTCCAGATTAGCGACCGAACGGCTAAGAGACGGCTGGGAGATATTCAGTTCGGACGCGGCAAGACGAAAATGCTGACACTGTGCAATGGTCTGAAAATACAAGATCTGATTTAAAGTCATGTCTACCTCCTTTTTGTAGATTATATCATAAAATGATAGCAAAAAGCTATCAAAAATTACAAAAATATATATTGGAACTATTGGTTTATTTTACGTATAATGAAATCAGAGAGGTTGTTTGACATTTAACAAACAGAACAATTGAAGCAAAAGGAAAAGGAGAAAATCATGGCAGAGAGAATCACAGGGCACACAGAACTGATCGGTCTGATGGCCTATCCGATCAGACATTCAAGTTCACCGGCAATGCACAACGAGGCGTTTGCCACACTGGGACTGGACTACGCTTACCTTGCATTTGAAGTGGACAACAGCACGCTTGAAGACGCAGTAAAAGGCCTGCGCGCATTAAAAATGGTAGGATCGAATGTATCTATGCCGAATAAGACGGTGGTAGGTCAGTATCTGGACGAGCTTTCACCGGCAGCGCAGATGTGCGGCGCTGTCAATACGATCGTTAATGACAACGGGAAGCTGATCGGACACATCACGGACGGTATTGGCTACATGCAGTCATTAAAGGACAACAACATCGATGTGATCGGAAAGAAGATGACTATTACCGGAGCCGGCGGAGCTGCAAAGGCGATCGAGGTGCAGGCTGCTCTGGACGGAGTGAAAGAGATGTCCATCTTCAACATTAAAGATAAATTCTGGGAAGCGGCTGAGAAGACGGTCGAGACGATCCGCAATAATACAGACTGTGTTGTAAATCTGTATGATCTGGACGACAAAGAGAAGTTAAGAGAAGAGATCGCTGACAGTTATCTTTTCGCACAGGCAACCGGGGTGGGGATGAAACCAATGGAAGGCCAGTCTGTCGTTCCGGACAAATCTTTCTTCCGCCCGGATCTGATCGTGACGGATACGATTTATTCTCCAAGAGAGACCGCGCTCCTTAAAATGGCAAAAGAGGCAGGCTGTAAGACAATGAACGGGCTGGGAATGATGCTCTTCCAGGGAGACGCAGCATTTTATCTGTGGACCGGCAAACATATGCCGATCGATCACATGAAAGAAGTGCTTGACATTAAATACGATTAAAAGATGAATGAGAGGAAAAGGAGACATATACTATGAATAAGAAATATCTGCCCAGTGCACTTATCCTTTATTTAAACTATTTTATCCATGGCATAGGCGCTTCCATCTTAAGCCAGCAGGTTGTAAAAGAGCTTCTGGCTGATCAGTGGGGGACAGGTGATGTAATGGGAGTTACGGCAGTTGCGGCAGCGCTCGGACTGGGACGTCTGATCTCGCTTCCGTTTGCGGGCCCGCTCTCTGATAAGTTCGGAAGAAGAGTCTCCGTGTTGATCGGGTGCTTTTCCTATGTGATCTTCTTCGTTGGAATCGCATTCTCACCGAACATGACTGTTGCATATGTTGCCGCTGTACT
>CALWAR010000006.1 GCA_944375765.1 uncultured Mediterraneibacter sp.
CTACCCGGACGCTTACTTTGTTCAATTAGGTCAAATCGAAAATGGTGTAAACGAAGGGGCAGTTCACTGGAATGCCAAAACTGCTTTTTCGTTTACCCCATCATCGATTCTAACCTAACGAATTTGAAACAGATACTTTTTTCATTGTCTTTCCTCCCACACAAACCATCCAAAACACACCATGTTTGTCTAAATGATATACCATATCCTGACAATTTTCAACAATTCTCAGGCGAGTCTGTCTTGTGTGGTGGTGCAATTATGATAGAACATTTGTTCTTATTTTGTAATACGTAAATTGCACAGAAAAACGCCCTACCTTTTATGTAGAGCGTCCTCTGTTTTTCCTCTTTCATTTTTCCGTGAAATCTGTTATGATTACTGTGTGTTATTTGTTGAGCGCCCAGAGGTTGCCGCCTCGTTTATGGGCGCTCATTCTTTTTCCGGCCGCCTGAGAGCGAGGATTTTGCTGACCTGCTCTGCAGTAAAAACCGTCTCACGGGGTATTCCATCAAAGAACCCGGCTATCATCGCGGTCCGTGCGGTAACATCACCTCTGCCGGCGTATTTGTCAAGTTCTTTTTTTATGTATCCGTACCGCCGCCGGAACTCTTCCTCTGATATTCCTTTCATCTTCCTCACCTCCTCTGATACTTTTGCCTCCATGTTCACCCCTCCGTCTCGTATTTGTCACAGGGCTGTCTCAACGCCCCTCTCTCCGAGTCGTGCAGGATACAGTGCCCTGTGCTCGTCGGCACCCACGTCGCTACGTTCCCCCGGTTCTTCCTCCAGTACTGCTCATACCAGATACAGTTGATACACGCTCTCTCACTTGCGTTTACGCTGATCTGTTTGCTCTGTTTCCTCATGCAGAAGTTTTCTACTTTTGCTGCCATAGTGCGCCCTCATTTTACGTGCATTTCGCACGCTTTATTTTCCTTTATTATAATGTACAATACGCACGTAGTCAATATATTTTTTACGTACATTTTGCACATATGTCAGGAGGTATATTATGTTTAGCAAGCGTCTTCGTGAAATGCGCATGAAAAGAAAGTTTACTCAGCAGAAACTTGCCGATATATTGGGAATTGCTCTGCGTTCTTATCAGTGTTACGAAACCGGAACGCGAACCCCTAATTATTCGCTTCTTGTTCTCATCGCGGACACACTGGATGTTTCTCTGGATTATCTTCTTGGTCGGGATGATTGGATGAAATCTCACGGAGTATCCGTTGATGCACCCCTGTGATATCCTCTAATGTATCCCACAGGATAAAATCTCCCGTCCGATCTCCTTTTTCTATGTTCTGGTAATATCTCAGACTAATATCTAGCTTGTCAGCCATCTGCTGTTGTGTCATGGGGCTATCTATTTCCCGATAGCCCCTTGTAACATGCCCCTTGGGGGCAAAATAGACCGTCTGCTGAAAAAGCAGGCATTAGATTGTTAAACGAAAAATGAACCGGAATTGCGTTGCTCGATGGGTTCCGGTATGTTGCCGATGGTAAATTTTAAGTTTTACTGTCGGGCTTTTTTATTTTATCTTGAAGAGAAGGGAGGGGAAACGTATGACTGTATTTCGGATAGAGAATGATGATACGGTATAATAGAACAGGAGCAGTACCTCTGATAAGGGATATGCTCCTGTTCTTAGAACTGTTTTAAAATATCATGGTGACCTACATCCAAAAAAATAATCATTTTGTCATCTTCATAGTACCAGATAATCCGAATGTCCATGTTAACACTGCATTCAAAAAGATCGGAGGTTCCCTGAATGCGTTTGGTACGGAGTGATGGATGGGAAGGATTTTCAGACAGAAAGAGACGACAGAATTGTATTTGTCTCTATTGGCGGACTGATGCCGGGAATTGAACTGGAAGATATACAGGGGTGGAAAAAATTATGAAAGCATATGAGGGTATGAAAGAAAAGCCTGAGATTGAAACTACGAAAGATGCTTTTAAGATTATACTTCCAAATGTTAATGCAAAATATACGTTAGAAAATTCTTCTGTGTGGGCAGCAAAAACAGATACAAATGCTATCTTGTACGCCGACGCTAAGTGAAGCAGAAGAAAAGATTTTCCTAATAAATATATGCGAGAGTTATGATGGAACGATGATTCTGTGATAAAATAAAACAAAAGCGTGAAGGAGGAAATGAGCGTGGCGAAGTATGTAATGGCTCTGGATGCAGGTACGACAAGCAACCGATGTATCTTATTTAATGAGAAAGGCGAGACGTGCAGTGTGGCTCAGAGGGAGTTCAGGCAGTATTTTCCAAAACCCGGATGGGTGGAACACGATGCAGATGAGATCTGGGCAAGTCAGCTTGGGGTGGCGGTAGAAGCTATGAATATGATCTCGGCCACAGCAGAAGACATTGCTGCGATCGGCATTACAAATCAAAGAGAAACTGTGATCGTCTGGGAGAAAAATACCGGGGAGCCGGTCTATAACGCGATCGTATGGCAGTGCAGAAGAACATCAGAATACTGCGATTCTCTGATCGAACGAGGACTGACGGAAAAATTCAGAGAAAAGACAGGTCTTGTGATCGATGCTTATTTTTCAGCTACAAAGATCAAGTGGATACTTGACAATGTACCGGGAGCACGGGAAAAAGCAGAGCAAGGGGAGCTTCTCTTTGGAACTGTAGAGACATGGCTGATCTGGAAACTCACAAAAGGAGCAGTCCATGTTACAGATTATTCCAACGCGTCCAGAACAATGCTCTTTAATATCAATACCCTGGAGTGGGACGATGAAATCCTGGCAGAGCTGGATATTCCGAAATGTATGCTTCCGCAGCCGAAACCGTCAAGCTGTATTTACGGTGAGGCTGATGCTTCCTTTCTTGGAGGGACGATCCCGATCGCGGGCGCAGCGGGAGACCAGCAGGCAGCGCTTTTTGGACAGACATGTTTTAATCCGGGTGAAGCAAAGAATACATACGGGACAGGATGCTTTCTTCTGATGAATACCGGAGAGACGCCGGTGTTTTCCAGGAACGGGCTGGTCACCACAATCGCGTGGGGACTGGACGGAAAAATAAACTATGCTCTGGAAGGCTCTATTTTTGTAGCAGGCGCTGCAGTGCAGTGGCTCCGTGATGAGATGAGGATCATCGATTCAGCGGAAGATTCTGAATATATGGCGCAAAAGGAAAAAGATACAAACGGCTGCTACGTCGTTCCGGCATTTACGGGATTGGGCGCTCCTCACTGGGATCAGTACGCACGGGGAACAATTGTCGGGATTACAAGAGGTGTCAATAAATACCATATTATCCGTGCTACTCTTGAGTCAATTGCATATCAGGTCAATGATGTTCTGGAAGCGATGAAAGCGGATTCAGGGATCAGTCTTTCCTCTCTCAAAGTAGACGGCGGCGCCAGCGCAAATAATTTTCTCATGCAGATACAGTCTGACATTATCAATGCCCCGGTAAACCGTCCTCAGTGCGTAGAGACGACTGCAATGGGAGCTGCCTATCTTGCGGGACTTGCAGTAGGATACTGGAAAGACAAACAAGATGTGATCAGGAACTGGAAGATCGACAGTACATTTTCTCCTGCTATAGGAGAAGAAGAACGGAAGATCAGGCTCAGAGGATGGAATAAGGCGGTCAAATATGCCTATGGATGGGCAAAGGAAGACTGAAATAACAGCAGATATAGTGACAGGATAGACATTAAGGGGGAAAACTGACATGTATGATGTGATCATAATCGGGGCAGGAGTGTCCGGAGCGGCATCTGCACGGGAACTGTCCCGTTATAAAGCCAAAATTTGTGTACTGGAGAAAGAGGAGGATGTATGCTGCGGAACTTCAAAAGCAAACAGCGGGATCGTACATGCAGGCTATGATGCTGCTCCGGGTTCTCTGAAAGCGATGCTGAATGTGAGAGGAAACGAGATGATGGAGCAACTCTCCAAAGATCTGGACTTTCTGTTTCAGAGGACAGGTTCTTTGGTGATCTGCCCCGACGAAGAAGGGATGCCTGGTCTGCAGAAACTTTATGACAGAGGGCTGGCAAACGGCGTCAAAGGGCTTAAAATACTGACCAGAGAGGAAATCTCTGCAATGGAGCCCAATATTACGGATGATGTATATGCGGCATTATATGCACCATCTGCCGGGATCGTATGTCCGTTCGGTATGAACATCGCATTGGCCGAAAATGCTTATATGAACGGCGTGGAATTCAGATTTAATACAGAGGTGCAGGATATCCGGAAAACTGAAAAGGGGTATGAAATCCATACGGGCCAGGGGGTGTTTCATACAAAATGCGTAGTCAACGCAGCAGGCGTCTATGCAGATAAATTCCATAATATGGTCAGTAAAAAGAAGATCCGCATCACTCCCAGGCGAGGAGAATACTGTCTGTTGGATAAAAATGCAGGGAAGCATATCAGCAGGACAGTTTTTTCACTTCCCGGTAAATACGGAAAAGGCGTGCTGGTCACTCCGACTGTACATGGCAATCTTCTGATCGGGCCGACTGCTGTCGATATTAGAGATAAAGAGGGAACAAACACGACCAGAGAGGGACTGGATGAGGTGATCTCGAAAGCCGGGCAGAGCGTAAAGAATCTTCCCATGCGTCAGGTCATCACCTCTTTTGCGGGACTGCGCGCCCACGAGAGCGGGGCAGAGTTCATTATTGGAGAAGCGGAAGATGCGGAAAGATTTATCGACTGTGCGGGAATCGAGTCGCCGGGGCTTACAAGCTGTCCGGCAATCGGCGAGATGGTGGCAGAAGTCTTAAAAGAGAAACTAAGATTAGAGAAAAAGGAAGATTTTATCGCCACAAGAAAAGGGATCCTGGATCCGAATACACTGGCAAAAAAGGAGCGGGACGAGCTGATCCGTCAAGAATCCGCCTATGGTAATATCATCTGCCGCTGTGAAATGATAACAGAAGGAGAGATCCTGGATGCGATCCGGCGTCCGCTGGGTGCAAGATCGCTGGACGGGATAAAGCGCAGGACAAGGGCTGGTATGGGACGATGTCAGTCAGGATTTTGTTCTCCAAAGACTATGGAGATCCTGGCCCGTGAGTTAAATGTGAGTATGTCGGATATAACAAAATCAGGCGGTAATTCCAGACTGGTTGCCGGCTTCACTAAAGACTTGTTATAGAAAGGAATGCTTCTTAGATGAAAAATTATGATATTGTCATCATCGGCGGAGGTCCGGCAGGCCTTGCGGCTGCGGTTTCGGCAAAAAGGAACGGGATCGACAGCATCCTGATTCTCGAACGGGATAAGGAACTGGGCGGGATCCTGAATCAGTGCATCCACAATGGATTTGGGCTCCATATGTTCAGAGAGGAACTGACCGGGCCGGAATATGCACAGAGATTTATCGATCAGGTGAACGCACTTGGGATAGCATACTGCCTGAACACAATGGTCATGGATATCAGCCATGAAAAAGTAGTTACTGCGATGAACCGGACTGACGGCCTTTTGGAGATCCGGGCAAAGGCGGTTATCCTCGCTATGGGCTGCCGGGAGCGATCCAGAGGAGCCCTGAATATTCCGGGTTATCGTCCGGCAGGGATCTATTCTGCGGGGACGGCACAGCGACTTGTAAATATGGAAGGACTCATGCCGGGACGGGAGATCGTTATTCTCGGCTCAGGGGATATCGGACTTATCATGGCGAGACGGATGACGCTGGAGGGAGCAAAGGTCAAGGTCGTTGCCGAGCTGATGCCATATTCCGGAGGCTTGAAGAGAAATATCGTCCAGTGTCTGGATGACTACGGGATCCCGCTCAAGCTCAGCCATACAGTTGTGGATATCAATGGGAAAGAGCGGATTGAAAGCGTGACACTGGCCGAGGTCGATGCGACAGGCAAACCGGTTCCGGGAACTGAAGAGGAATATTCCTGTGATACACTGCTCCTCTCGGTAGGGCTGATCCCTGAGAATGAACTTTCCAGCGGTATGGGCGTACAGCTTAACAATGTGACATCGGGACCGGACGTAAACGAGAGTCTGGAAACGAATATTGAGGGTGTATTTGCCTGTGGAAACGTGCTCCATGTCCATGACCTTGTAGACTTTGTTTCTGAGGAGGCAAAAACAGCAGGAAAGAATGCAGCCGCCTACGTAAAAGGAGAGCGCAGTGCCGGAGGAGGCCGGGAGATTCGGCTGAAACCGATGGACGGTGTCCGCTATACAGTTCCGATATCGATCGATACTGCACGCATGAGTGAGGATCTGACCGTTCGATTTCGTGTGGGCGCGGTGTTCAGGGACTGTTATGTGAGCGCTTATTTTGACGGTGAGAGAGCCGTTCACACAAAACGCCGGATCATGGCGCCCGGAGAGATGGAGGAAATCCGGCTGACAAAGGAACAGCTTTTAAAATATCCTGATCTGAAGGCGATTACGGTGAAGATAGAGGAGGCATAGAAATGGAAATACGGAATTTGACGTGTATCAGATGTCCGATGGGATGTCAGATCGCTGTACAAATAGACAGGCATGACATTGTCAGTGTAACAGGAAATGCATGTAAGAGAGGAGACGTATATGCCCGGAAAGAAGTGACGGACCCGACGCGGATTGTAACGTCTACAGTGAAAGTCGTCGGAGGTAAAGCTGATATGGTATCAGTCAAGACAAAGGAAGATATTCCCAGGGGAAAGATATTTGACTGTATGAGATCACTAAGAGGTATAGAGGTGGAAGCCCCGGTGTACATCGGGGATGTGATCGTGCCGGATGCGGCGGGGACAGGGGTTGATATTGTCGCCACGAAAAATGTCGGGAAAGAGTGAAAAGCGCGTGTTGAACTGTTACTGTTACATCCAGGTTATCTTCAAGACTGTTTCCAGGACTGGTTTATGCAAATTATGCTTGCAAAATCGCAGTTCATATGATATGATATAAGGCGCTGCTAGAAGTGACAGACACATTATTCCCTGCATTTTGGCCCCGTGGTCAAGCGGTTAAGACATCGCCCTTTCACGGCGGTAACACGGGTTCGATTCCCGTCGGGGTCAGTAGCGCGCCGACTGCTAAGTTCGCATTGCATGCTCACTAAGGGCGTCGGCAGGCATCGCACGTAAGCGTCTAAAAGACAGACGCTAAGTGCTCATAGCGCGCCGATGTGGCTCAATTCTTTAAGATTGACCGTGTCAATCGCAGGCAGAGGGCTGATTACAAATCAGCAACCAGGCCGATGTGGCTCAATTCTTTAAGATTGACTATGTCAATCGCAGGCAGAGGGCTGATTACAAATCAGCAACCAGGCCGATGTGGCTCAATTGGCAGAGCAGCTGATTTGTAATCAGCAGGTTATCGGTTCGAGTCCGATCAACGGCTTTGTTCCGCAAGGAACAAAGACTAATTGTGGACCTTTAGCTCAGTTGGTTAGAGCAACCGGCTCATAACCGGTCGGTCCTGGGTTCGAGTCCCCGAAGGTCCATTTCACGTAAGCGCCTGAAAGACAGGCGTCAAGTGCTCATAACGCGCCGACTGCTAAGTTCGCGCAGAGACGCTCACTAAGGGCGTCGGCATGTATCGCACGTAAGCGCCTGAAAGACAGGCGCTAAGTGCTCATAACGAGGCCCAGTGGCTCAGTTGGTTAGAGCGCCGCCCTGTCACGGCGGAGGTCGAGAGTTCGAGTCTCTTCTGGGTCGTTTCTCTTATCATATTTTTATGGGATTATTGGTAAGAGAAAAGAAAATTTTATTTATGCCGGTGTGGCGGAATTGGCAGACGCAAAGGACTTAAAATCCTTCGGAGAGTAATTTCCGTGCCGGTTCGAGTCCGGCCACCGGCATTCCGTAAAGAGACTAAAACATCCATGTTTTAGTCTCTTTGTCTTTCGGCATATCTCAGTTTTTCGATGATCTGTATTCCGGATCACAGTCGGAGAAAATCTCTAAATTGCTTTTTCTGTTCTTTTAGTATATTATATACTTGTGGTTTTACAGAATGGTATTTTGAGAGGAGAGAAAAAATGAGTACAGGAATGATATGTAACTGCAAACAGGTGTCTTATGCAGATGTTGAAAATACACTGCATCAGATGACAAAATTCGATGACGTTCTTTCAGCATTTGAAGAGGTTCAGAAAGTCACACACTGCTCTACGGGATGCGGGGGATGTCATGATAAGATCATGGATGCTATTTCTGAGATCATGATGGGGTGAACAAAGGTTTCCCGATTGAATATGTTGGATTGATGGGAATATAAAAATGCTTATAACGTTTGTCTTTTTTTTGGTCAGTATTTTATCATCCGCAGCAGGATCGATCTGCGGCATTGGCGGCGGCGTGATCATTAAGCCTGTACTTGACGCAACAGGCATCATGAGCGTAAGCGGCATAAGTTTTCTGTCAGGATGCACAGTCCTGGCGATGTCCGTAGTCTCTGTCTATAAAAATATGCGGGCCGGAACAGCGAAGCTGAATCTGAAAACAGCCACCGGTCTGGCCGTTGGTGCAGCGCTCGGCGGCGTTGCCGGAAAGAGCATGTTCCAGATGCTGAAAGCTGCTGTGGACGATGAAAATATCGTAGGGCTTACGCAGGCTGTCGTTCTTATGCTTATCACGCTGGGAACTTTAATCTACACTGTCTGTAAGAAGCACATACGGACAAAAGAGTACACACATCTCTGGCTGTGTTTCCTGACAGGCGTGCTGCTGGGGGTCATGTCAAGTTTTCTGGGTATCGGCGGCGGTCCTGTCAATCTGATCGTTCTGGCCTACTTCTTTTCTATGAGTACGAAAGAAGCGGCGCTGTGTTCGCTTTACATAATCATGTTCTCACAGATCACAAGCCTGGTTCAGACGTTTATGACGGGCACTATACCGGAAGTAAGGGCTTCATATCTCATAGGGATGGTCGCGGGCGGCATACTTGGAGGAACACTGGGCAGTAAGGTGAACAGTAAGATTGATGAAAGCGGAGTAGACAAACTGTTCATAGCGCTTATGATCGTCATTGTAGGTGTGAATATCTATAATGCTGTCAAATTCGGCACTGCAGTTTGAGCAGTACATAGTAAAATAAATAACCGGGCGCTTATTCTGCTTCGTATCAGCAGACAATGGAAAGAATCATTTCCGTAACTAAAAAAATCAAAAAACAATTAAAAATACTTGACGAATTTAAGGAAAAGTGTGTACTATGGTGGTGCATTCAGTATCAGGCAGAAGATTAGGGGATGCAGATGAGCAGAGGAAAAAAGATACTTCTTGTCTTTGTATGTATTCTCCTTGCTGTAATATTGGCAGCAGTCGGAGGATTCTTTTATTTAAGGCAAAAAGGCGAACGGCGATTAAAAGAAGAGCCTGTATCCGGCTCCGTGGATATTACCGATGAGGAATATCTGATCTATAACGGAAAGCAATACAGCTATAACAAAAATATCATAAATATTCTGTGCCTTGGGGTTGACAAAGACCTTCCGATTGAGGAGAAACGGGATTCGGGAAGCGAAGGCCTTTCTGACGCTGTATTTTTGGTCAGCATAAATCTGGAGGATAAGAGCGTGGGGATCCTCGGGATACCGAGAGACACTATTGTGCCGGTAAAAGTGCTGGATACCTCCGGTAATCTGGTCGGTACCGAAAACGGGCAGATCACGCTTCAGTACGCCTACGGGAGGACAGCTGAGCAGAGTTGCGAGCTGATGTGTGATTCTGTTTCAAATCTGCTGTACCAGCTTCCTATTCACAGGTACGGCTCTCTTAATCTTCAGGCGGTGCCGCTTCTGAATGATGCGGTGGGCGGTGTGGAGGTCGAAGTGCTTGAGGACGTTGCCGGAAGATACTCCACATTAACAAAAGGAGAAACGGTACGTCTGGACGGGTATGAGGCCCTCGACTATATCCAGGCGAGGAACACACATGAATCAAAGACAAGCATGGGACGTCTGGAGAGGCAGAAGCAGTATATGAGCAACTATTTCCAGCAGGCAAAGGACGCCGTACGCAGCGATATTTCCCTGCCGATCGATGTGTTCAATGAACTGGAAAGTAATATGTGCACCAACATCACGGTAGAGGATCTTGCATATCTGGTTCCGGAACTTCTGGACTGTTCTCTTGACGGTGGCGCTGTTGAGATCCAGGGAGAGGTGACGCAGCCGGGAGAGAATGAAGAGTTTCATGTCGATGAAGATGCTCTCAAAGAGCTGGTGATCGAGCGTTTCTATGAAGAAGTAGGGGGAGAAGAGTCAGATGACAGACACAACACAACAGAAGAAAGCGAATAAAAAGATAAAGGTTATTATCGCCATTGTTGCTGCGATTGTGATTCTCGCAGGAGCGGGCACAGGAGCCTGGTTCTACTTTGCCGGCCAGAACACATCGGCGGCGGCTGCATCAGAGGAGGCGGATCCTGACGTCGCTCAGGAAGACTATGAGACTATGCAGGCAGAGGTTGTTACAGACAGCGACGATCCACTGCTGAGAAAGATAGATTTTGAAGCGCTCCAGGAGGTCAATCCTGACGTGTATGCATGGATCTGGATACCGGGAACGAACATCGATTATCCTGTCCTTCAGAGCGCTACAAAGGAGGTCGACTACTATCTGAATACGACGATAGACGGAAAGCAGGGGTATCCGGGAGCAATCTACACACAAAAGTACAATTCCACTTCTTTTGCAGATCCGGTAACAGTAATGTACGGACACAACATGAAAAATGGAACGATGTTTACCGCGCTTCATAAATATGCGGACAAGACGTTCTTTGACGAGAACCCGTATCTCTATATCTATCATCCGGATTATACACTGAAATATCAGATTTTTTCGGCGACGTCTTTTGATGACCGGTACATACTCGGGGAATATAATTTTCAGGATCCCATAGATTTCCAGAGATATCTGGACGAACTCCGCAGTTCTATCGACGGAAACGTGAATTCGGAAGTACAGGTGGCGCAGGATACGACGATCCTCACCCTGTCTACATGTATCACTGAATATCCGGATCAGCGCTGGCTGGTGAATGCCACGATCATTGACGGCGTAGCTGAGGTGGATCAGTAATCCGATAAAACCGTTTAAGGAAGAGATATTAAAGTTCTTCCAATTTAGAGAGAACTTTAATATATATCACACAAAAAGGCTAAAAGGGAAGGAGAAAGAAACATAGTGAATAAGAAGATGAAAAAAGCTGCTGCACTGATAGCTTCAGCAGTGCTCTGCCTCGGTGTGAGCACAACAGTGTTTGCAGTAGAAAACCCAAGCGTAACAGATCCGACGATTCCGGAAGCCGGAACACCTGAAGATAACACAGGAAATACAGGTGACACAGGTAATACAGGAAATAATACAGGATCAACAACGAACGACAGCGTTGTACCGTTTCTTCCTGGAATGGGAACGGGCGTTGATGCAAACGGCAACAGAGTGACTGTCTATTCAACAGAAGTTACAAAGGAAGTAGAGGATATCCTTGCGAATGAGAATGCGGTAAAAGACATTCTTACACAGGCAGGATATGAGGTGAACAATGCTCAGAACGTCGTAGTTATAGGAGCGGGAGATTACAATCTCTATCCGGGAGCGACTTTTGAACCCGGCACAGAGATGACTTTCCATCTTGGCAGCGGAGACGACACATTCCAGGGACAGACCTGGGACCGCGTGAAAGACATTAAAAACGGTGATGTGATCTACGTGCTCCATCAGACTGCTGACGGAACATGGGAAGTGCTTGAGGGTGTGGCTGTTGTTGAAAACTATGCAAACTGGACAAGTGTCAGTGTGAAAGTTGCAATGTCAGGCTTTTCACCTGTTGCATTTATCAAGGTTATGTCTAACGGCCAGATCGTTGTACTTGATAAGGCTCAGCAAAGAGTAACCCAGATTGATCCTACAAATGCTTCTCCTACAGGTCAGGTTACTACAACAGAAGTAACAACCATGACTTCTCCAAAAACCGGAGAGTGGTAGAAACCGGGTCGGCAGCATGCCGGCGGACTGCCAGATTATGTAAAAAATAAATTTGAGCGTTAATTTTGTGTGATGGCGGAAAACCCATTTGGCCCGGAATGGGCGGATGGGTTTTCTGCCTTTTTCTGTGCCCGAAAAGGAGTGAAGAGAAATTGACAAAAGCGATCAAAAGATATGAATATATACTGAGTATAGCTCTGTGCGTGTTCCTGATCGTCTATCCGTTTATTATGGGATTTCATGTAGAAGAACTTTCCGGAATAGCTGAGACCTATTTTGCGAAAAAGTCAGGATATATGATCGACATCTTCCAGTACTGCAAGGAAGTGACGCTGATAATAGCAGCGGTTGTCCTGCTCGTTCTTCTGGCTCTGGGACTGGTCCTGTCTTTTATAAGCGAGGAGCGCATCCCGGACCAGTACAGAATCGACAGGCCGATAATATATCTGCTCGGAGGATTTCTGATCTTACATATTCTGTCCTGTATATTCAGTGTATGGCCGGAATATGCGATTTTCGGACTTAGTCTTGACTATGAGGGAATGGCGGCGATCGCAGGATATGCGGCGCTGTTTATCGGCGGTTATATTCTCCTTGGAAATGAGAAAGGAATACGCCTTATCCTGATCAGCGTAAGGATTCTGGCTGTGCTGCTGACTGCGGGAGCGTGTCTGGAATGTGCAGTGGGGCCGTTTTTTAATATAGACGCGGTGGCGCGGGCGCTGACGCCGGATAACTATGAACATCTTCTGGAAAATGTTTATCTGGATTATCAGGGCAGTGTGTCGCTGACTTTTGCCAATCCGGGATATTTCGGGGGTTTCTGCGCGATGCTGCTGCCCATTTTGTACGGGACGGCTGCAGGTGGTACAAGAAAGCTCCTTTGCGTATTTGACGGATTACTGTCCGGCGGTCTTTTCTTCTGCGTGATCATGTCCGGCTCGTCAGGAGCCATGTACTCGGTGCTGATCGTGGCCCTGGCCGAAACTGTATTTCTGATACGCGGGGGTGGTCTGAAAAATGTTTTGCGGCGGATGCTGATTATGGCAGCTTCATGCGTGCTGCTCGTCCTTTTAATGAGCGGAACACGGGTAATGTCAGAAGAAAAGGCAGGCGATCGCCTGAGCGGAGCGATGACAAACAGCCAGTATACTACAGCGCAGGTCAGATTTCCGGTGGACAGGATCACGCTTGAAAATGGAGAACTTACGATCGAATCCGGCGAACAGGAGCTCCATGCAGGCATGACCGGCGACGTGGAAGCGGATATCGCTGACCGGCTGCGATTTACCGATGAAAACGGGGCGGTGATCAGCGGAGAGCTTACTGTGGACGGTTTCAGGCTTGAGGGAAGATACAGCGGAGTTACGGTAACGGTCCTGGATCAGACGCTGAGCCTTGACCTGGGATACCAGGATCCTCTGGAATTTTACTGCGGCGAGGGAAAGCTGAGGTATATTGACTTTAACGGTACGTTTCTGGACAGTATCCCCCAGCCGCAGATCAAAGGGATGGAGCCGCTCTATCCATTGTTTACAGGCAGAGGGTACGTCTGGATATCCAGCCTGCCTCTTGCAGCGTCCTGCTTCTTCCTGGGGAAAGGTGTGGGGACGTTTCCGTTTTATTTCCCGCAGTCTGAAGTGGCGGGAATGCTCAACACTCACGGGAGTGCGGACTACTGTATAGAGATCGCTCACAGTTGGTATCTCCAGACAGTGGTGAACGGAGGAGTGATCGCTCTGGCATGTATGGCGGCGCTTTTCCTCCTGCACCTGTTCCGGGGAGGAAGAAAGTACTGGACAAACGGTATGAATGAGGGAGGCGCTCTCTTTTTCGGGTTGATCTCCTATCAGATCTCAGGGATCGTCAATAACAGTTGTGTAGCGTCGTCGGCAGGCTTCTGGCTGCTGTTTGGAGTCGGTATGGCGCTGGTGTCGGCCCGTAAAGCTCTGTAGTGTGCAGAAAATGTTACATATTTATTACGAAAAACATATTGACAAATAAATGCAGTGTGATATACTTTGAAAGTCAAAGTATTTAAGACTCAAAGTAAATTTCAGGTGACAGCCGTGATAAGTACGAAATGCGATTCTACGAATCGCGCGGACCGGACTGTTACAATTTGAGAGATATGGAGAACAGAAATGGTTGGAAAAATATGTGGGACCGGCTCTTATGTCCCTGACCACGTGATGGACAATGACGATCTGTCAAAAATCGTAGACACCAATGACACGTGGATTCGGGAGAGAACCGGTATCGGAAAACGGCATATCATCGAGGACGAGACGACCTCTTATATGGCGGGACAGGCTGCCCTGGGGGCCATAGAGCAGAGCGGGATCGATCCGGCAGAGATCGATATGATCCTGGTCGGGACGTCGTCGTCAGAGACAGTCTTTCCGTGCGCGGCATGTGAAGTGCAGAGGATGATCGGTGCGACAGGTGCAGTCGGTTACGACCTGAATGCGGCGTGTACGGGATTTGTAATTGCCTTTAACACTGCACAGGCATACATAAGCGCAGGATTGTGCCGGACGGTTATGGTGATCGGGGCTGACAGTATGAGCAATGTGATTGACTGGTCAGACAGGAGCACATGCATCCTTTTCGGAGACGGGGCAGGCGCAGTCCTTTTGAGAGCGGAGGAGGGCAGACCGGTATATATGGCGGCCCATTCGGACGGAGAGAAAGGCCCGGCTCTGACAGGTTTAAGCAGACACCGCAAAGACTGGGAAAAGGAACTTGAACCGGGAGCGGTGAAAGAATCTTATATCCATATGGACGGGCAGGGCGTATTTAAGTTTGCTGTCCGTAAAGTACCAGAGATCATAGAAGAAGTCCTGGGAGAGGCAGAATGTTCCCTTGATGAGATCGACTATTTTGTTCTCCATCAGGCAAACAGACGGATTATCGAAGCAGTCGCGAAGAGACTGCAGACAGATATATCGAAATTCCCGATGAATCTTGAGGAGTATGCGAATACATCCGCGGCGACAGTGCCGATCCTTATTGATGAGATGAACCGCAAAGGAGTGTTTGAAAAAGGTCAGAAGATCATGATGGCCGGATTCGGGGCGGGACTTACCTGGGCGGCAACCCTGTTTGAGTGGTAATCACCGGCGCTGCCGGATTACAATACATTTCTCCGCATGGCGGAGCGATACAATTCCCGGAGGGAAAAATATTTTCAATTAAGAAAGGAAAAGAGAAACCATGTTAGAGAAGATCAAAAAAATCGTAGCAGACTCATTAAACGCAGACGCAGACACACTTACAGAGGCGACATCTTTCAAAGACGACCTTGGAGCGGATTCCCTGGATCTGTTTGAAATGGTAATGGCGTTCGAGGAAGAGTTCGAGGTAGAAATCCCGTCTGAAGATCTGGAGCAGATCAACACGATCGGCGATGTTGTAAAATATCTTGAGGCACATAAATAAGAGATTTATATCTGTTCAGCCCGCGCCATTCGCAAAGCCGCACAACCGTGCTTACTGCGGCTGCGCCGCTTCTTTGCTCATATACAGGCGCTCAACACATCTGTCTGCCAGCCGCCGGATTTTTATGCAGGCATAAATCCGCACCTGACAGCAGATGGCTGAACTGTTAAAAAATTTTAGAGAAAGAAAGGTTGTAGAGTATGAAGACAAAAGTAACCGAACTATTAGGAATTGAATATCCGATCATTCAGGGAGGAATGGCCTGGGTTGCTGAGTATCATCTTGCAGCCGCCGTATCCGAAGCCGGCGGCTTGGGACTGATCGGTGCTGCGAGTGCGCCGGCCGACTGGGTGCGTGAACAGGTCAGAGAGGCGAAGAAACTCACTGACAAGCCATTTGGAGTAAATATCATGCTCATGAGTCCGTATGCGGACGATGTGGCAAAAGTTATCGTGGAGGAAGGCGTGAAAGTCGTTACGACAGGCGCCGGTTCTCCGGAAAAATATATGAAGATGTGGAAAGAAGCCGGAGTCAGGGTAATCCCGGTCGTTGCATCTGTTGCGCTTGCAAAGCGCATGGAGAGATGCGGCGCTGATGCGCTTGTTGCAGAAGGGAACGAGGCAGGCGGCCATATCGGTGAGAATACGACAATGGTACTTGTACCGCAGGTCGTAGATGCAGTGAGTGTTCCGGTCATCGCAGCGGGCGGTATTGCCGACGGAAGAGGAATCGCGGCGGCATTTATGCTTGGCGCCCGGGGCGTACAGATGGGAACTCACTTTGTGGTTACGAATGAATCTCAGGTTCATGAAAATTATAAGGATATGATCATCAAGGCAAGAGATATCGACTCAAGAGTAACGGGACGTTCGACAGGACACCCGGTACGTGCCCTGAGGAATCAGATGACAAAAGAGTACTTACAGAAAGAGCAGGAGGGGGCATCCTTTGAGGAACTCGAACTTCTGACGCTTGGTGGTCTGAGAAAAGCCGTTGTAGACGGCGATGTGAAGACGGGAAGCGTGATGGCAGGACAGATCGCAGGTATGGTCAAAGAGAAGATGTCATGCCATGACCTGATCCGGAAACTTGTAAAAGAGACAGACGACCTGATCGGAGGCAAAGGTTTCTATGAGTAAGACCGCATTTATTTTCCCGGGACAGGGAGCACAGAAAGCCGGAATGGGCAAAGATTTTTATGAACAGAGTGAAACAGCAGGGAAAGTCATTGACAAGGCGACGGAACTGCTGGATATAGATATGAAAGCATTATGCTTTGAAGAAAATGATAAGCTGAACCAGACAGAGTATACACAGGCGGCGCTTGTGACTGTCTGCATGGCAATGGAACACGTATTGAGAGAGC
>CALWAR010000007.1 GCA_944375765.1 uncultured Mediterraneibacter sp.
AAATAAGGGGTACAAAAGGGAAGAGACAGCCCACTGGGGAATTCAGTTCTTAAAAAAGTCCGAATTCTCTGGGATTGCCTCTTCCCTGTATGTCAGGGGCTAAAATCGGTATTAACCGACAGCCCCATTTTCTGTTTGTGCTCTTTTTGTTTTAGTGGTATTATAAGAAAGGCAAAGCAGGAGGAACATCTATGGATATTACAGAGAGGATCGATGCGCTCCGCTGCGAGATGAAGCGGGCGGGGATCGATATTTATATTGTGCCGTCGGCGGATTTCCATCAAAGTGAATACGTAGGCGGATATTTCAAGTCAAGAGAGTTTATTACAGGGTTCACAGGTTCGGCCGGGACGGCAGTCATCACGGCGGAGAAAGCCGGTCTGTGGACGGACGGCAGATATTTCATACAGGCAGAAAAAGAACTGGCGTCCGCACCGGTCACGCTTTTCAGATCCGGGGAGCCGGGCGTTGACACGATCGGGAAGTTCCTGGAAAAAGAACTCCCATCCGGAGGCGTGATCGGATTTGACGGCCGCACGACAGGAGTGAACGAAGGGAGATCATATGCCGATACCGCTGAGAAAAAGGGCGGCCGGATCGAATACGCTTCAGATCTGATCGGAGAGATATGGGCCGACCGGCCGGAACTTCCGGACCGGCAGGTTTTTTCTCTCGGAGTGGAGTATGCAGGTGAAAGTGCCGCCGGGAAACTTGCCCGGGTGCGCGGGAAGATGAAAGAGTACGGCGCCGGTATCCATCTGCTCTCAAGTCTGGACGATATTGCGTGGCTTTTAAATCTCAGAGGAGGGGACGTGGCATACTGTCCGGTCTTCCTCTCTTATCTGCTCTTATATGAAGACTGCGGGATCCTCTTTGCCGACGAGGAGAAGTTTCCCCGGCATATCCGGGAAGAACTTGAGCATAACAGGATCCGTCTGAGACCTTATGACAGCATATACAGCGCGGTCAGCAGTCTCCCGCAGGAATCCCGGCTCCTTATCGATCCGGACAGGCTGAACTATACGTTGTATCAGAGCATTCCGAAAAGTGTGGATATCATCAGGAAACAGAATCCTGAGATCCTGATGAAATGTATCAAAAACGACGTTGAGATCAAAAATATAAGGAACGCGCATATTAAGGATGCAGTCGCTCACACAAGGTTCATGCGCTGGCTCAAGACCGCCGCGCTGTCGGCGGAAAACGATGCCGCCGAAACAGCGCAGGGAAGACGGCTCATGGATCCGTACCATGCGGATGAGGCTGTCACGGAGATTTCTGCATCAAAGAAACTCGAACAATTCCGCTCCATGCAGGATGGGTATCTCATGGCCAGCTTCGCGCCGATCAGCGCTTTCGCGGAACACGGAGCCATCGTCCACTACAGTGCGGACAAAGAGAGCGATGCCGTCCTTTCATATGGGAAGATGCTCCTGACGGACACTGGCGGACACTACTGGGAAGGCTCTACGGATATCACGAGAACAGTCGCTCTCGGCGAGATACCGCAGAAAGAGAAAGAAGATTTCACTCTTGTCGCAAGAGCAATGCTCCGTCTCATGAACACTGTATTCCTGCACGGATGCAGCGGAGCGAACCTGGACTGCATCGCACGGGAAGTGTTCTGGAAAGAACGTGTCAATTTTAACCATGGTACAGGGCATGGAGTAGGGTATCTGCTCAGTATCCATGAACCGCCTGTGGGCTTTAGATGGAAAGAAAGCGGGACTCCTGCGCCTGTACTTGAAAAGAATATGGTCGTCACAGACGAGCCCGGCATTTATATAGAAGGTTCCCATGGCGTCCGGCTTGAAAACGAGCTTCTCGTGTGTACGGATGAAAGCAACGGATACGGGCAGTTTATGCGCTTTGAGCCTCTTACTTTCGTCCCTCTGGATCTGGATGCGATCCTGCCTGAGAAGATGACGGCGGAAGAGAGGGAGATGCTGAATGTGTATCACAAAGCCGTCTATGAAAAAATATCCCCGTACCTTGACGGGGAGGAGCGGGCATGGCTTGCCGGATATACACGTCCGGTCTGAGCGACGCTAATATGAAAACAGTAAGGAATCAAGTATATGGAAACATCAGAAAACATTACAAATGAACTGATCCTGCGGATAGAGAAAAAATACGGCAAGATGAGCAAAGGACAGAGGAGACTTGCCGATTATGTCCGCAGAAATTATGATAAGGCGGTTTTTCTGACAGCCGCCAGACTCGGAGAGACGGTGGGCGTAAGTGAATCTACTGTCGTCCGGTTTGCAATACAGCTCGGATACAAAGGATATCCGGGCTTTCAGAAAGCGCTGGAAGAACTTGTAAGGACAAAGCTCAACTCCATCCAGAGGATGGAAGTTACTTATGGCAGGATCAGCCAGAGTGAGATACTGGAGACCGTGCTCAACTCTGATATCGACAAGATAAAACAGACGCTTTCCATCATAGACAACAAGGCGTTTGACATGGCGATCGAGACGATCCTGAATGCCCGTAAGATCTATGTGATCGGTATAAGAAGCTGCGCGCCTCTGGCTTCTTTTTTCAGTTTTTATCTGAATCTGGTCTGCGATAATGTGACGCCTGTTACGACGAACAGTTCGAGCGAGATCTTTGAGCAGCTCATCCGTATCGGCGCAGAGGACGTCATCATCGGTATCAGCTTTCCCCGGTATTCGATGCGGACTTTAAAAGCGCTTGAGTTTGCCAGCAACCGGAAAGCCAAAGTCATTACGCTCACCGACAGCGTCCATTCACCTATGAACCTGTATTCTTCCTGCAATCTGATCGCGCGCAGCGACATGGCCTCCATCGTCGATTCCCTTGTGGCTCCGCTGAGCGTCATCAATTCTCTTATCGTGGCGCTGTGCATGAAGAAGCAGAAAGAAGTCGTCGCTACGCTTGAAACCCTGGAAGAGATCTGGGGCGAGTATCAGGTGTACAGCGGCGATGAGCTGAATCCGGTCGGCACGTCGCTGCCGGATGCCGCCGACGGGGAAAAAGACAGGAAAGAGGAAACCGTGCTTACGGCCGGGGAAAAGAAAAAGGTGGCGGATGATGAGTAAGGTGCTTATCGCAGGAGGGGGCGCCGCAGGGATGATGGCTGCGGTCGCCGCCGCTGAAAACGGCGGAGAAGTCACGCTGTTCGAGAAAAATGAAAAGCCGGGGAAAAAACTCTTTATCACGGGGAAAGGCCGCTGCAATATTACCAATGCCGCCGATATAGAGGATTTCTTCCCGTCTGTCGTCAGCAATCCGAAGTTTCTGTACAGTGCGTTTTACAGCTTTACAAATGAACAGGTGATCCGCCTTTTCGAGAGACTTGGAGTAAAGGTGAAGACGGAGAGAGGAGGCAGGGTATTTCCTGTCTCAGATCATTCTTCGGACGTCATACAGGCGTTGAGAAAGGAGATGGAACGTCTCGGCGTAAAGATAAATCTAAATACAGAAGTAACAGAACTGCTCACGGAAAAGGATCCCCCAAAAAGGACGGTTAAGGGGATCAGGCTTGCCTCCGGAAGAGAAGTATCCGGGGACGCTGTCATTGTCGCCACCGGCGGCATTTCCTATCCGTCTACCGGCTCCACAGGAGACGGGTACCGTTTTGCACGCAAATGCGGACACAAAGTGACGGATCTTTCCCCCGCTCTTGTGCCAATGGAAGTGAAAGAATGGTATGCCGGTGAACTGATGGGACTTTCCCTGCGCAATATCGGGATTCAGATCACGGACGGAAAGAAAAAACTGTATCAGGACTCCGGTGAGATGCTATTTACACATTACGGTGTGACGGGGCCGGTCATCTTAAGTGCCAGCAGCATCGTCGGAAAAAGGCTCAAAGAGAAAGAACTCACGCTCCACATCGATCTGAAGCCCGCGCTCACAGAAGAGAAACTGGACAGACGGGTGCTGCGGGAATTCGAGATAAATCACAACCGACAGTTCAAAAACGCGGTAGACAGCCTCTTTCCAGCCAAACTCCGACCGGTAATCGTAGATCTGTCTGGCATCCCGGAAGATAAGAAAGTCCATGAAATCACAAAGGAGGAACGCCTCCGATTCGTCCGCCTTATCAAAGACTTTTCCATGACCCTGACAGGACTTCGAGGATATAATGAAGCGATCATCACAAAGGGAGGCGTGTCCGTCAGAGAGATCGATCCGGGAACGATGGGCTCGAAGCTGGTAAAGGGACTCTATTTTGCCGGTGAAGTGCTTGATCTGGATGCAGTGACCGGAGGATATAATCTCCAGATCGCATGGAGCACAGGGTATCTGGCGGGGATAAATGCCGGCAGTCCTGTATAAAATCCTTGTCCATTCTGTCTCTTCGGGTTATACTATAGAAGTTAAAGATCAGATTACCGGGAGGAATGAAGAACATGGGATATAACGTAGCAATCGACGGGCCGGCAGGAGCCGGAAAGAGCACCATCGCAAAGCTGGTGGCAAAAGAAAAAGGCTATATTTATGTAGATACAGGAGCGATGTACCGGGCGCTTGCCATCCATTTCCTGAAGAAAGGGATTGCGCCGGAGAATACGGAAGACGTCATTGACGCATGCCGCGATGCAGATGTTTCTATCCGTTACGAAGATGGAGCTCAGCAGGTGTATTTGAATGGTGAAAATGTAACCGGCATACTCCGCACAGAAGAAGCCGGGAACATGGCCTCAAAGACTTCGGGGATTCCGGAAGTGAGAGAGAAACTTCTGGAGCTGCAGAGAACGCTTGCAAAGGAAAACGACGTAATCATGGACGGCCGTGATATCGGCACAAATATCCTGCCCGGCGCAGACGTCAAGATCTACCTGACGGCCAGCGTGGAGACACGGGCAAAACGCCGTTATGATGAACTCAAAGAGAAAGGAGAAGACTGTGATCTCGAGCAGATTGCCCAGGATATCAAAGAGCGGGACGAACGCGATATGAACCGTGAGACAGCGCCGCTTAAGAAAGCGGAAGACGCGATTCTGGTAGACAGTTCCCATATGTCGATCCCGGAAGTTGTATCAGAGATCTGCAGTCATTGCAGATAATCCATATGAAAGTGATCAAAGCAAAAACCGCCGGTTTCTGTTTCGGGGTAAAGCGTGCTGTAGATACAGTCTATGAGCAGGTCGATACTTGCAGCGAACCGATATACACTTACGGCCCGATCATCCACAATGAAGAAGTCGTAAAAGATCTGGAGAGCAAAGGAGTTGTTGTTCTTCGTACAGAAGAGGATCTGGATCATATCTCCGGCGGGACCGTCATTATCCGTTCCCACGGAGTTGAGAAAAGGATCTATGACAAACTTGAAGCAAAAGGAATCCGCATTGTAGACGCAACATGTCCGTTTGTAAAGAAGATACACAACATTGTCCGCAAAGAGAGCGCTGCCGGAAAATATATCCTGATCATCGGAGATCCGGATCACCCAGAGGTGATCGGGATCCGGGGGTGGGCCGGCGAACATGCGGCAGTACTCCAAAACGCTGATGATATTGAAAATATCGATTTCAGTAAAAAAGAGAAAATATCCGTCGTTTCACAGACGACATTTAATTACAACAAATTTAAAGATTTAGTTGAAATTATAAAGAAAAAGAGTTATGATGTAAGTGTTTTAAATACAATCTGCAATGCTACGAAAGAGCGTCAGACAGAGGCAGAAAGCATCGCAGAGTCGGTGGATGCTATGATAGTGATTGGCGACAAACATAGTTCCAATACCCAGAAGTTATTTGAAATCTGCCGAAAGGCATGTAACAATACGTACTATATACAGACACTTGACGATTTGGATTTGAATCAATTAGGGTCAGTGGAAACAGTAGGTATTACAGCAGGGGCATCCACGCCCAACAATATAATTGAGGAGGTTC
>CALWAR010000008.1 GCA_944375765.1 uncultured Mediterraneibacter sp.
TCGTTGATCGCTACAACCTCAAATCCTTCTGCTCCAAACATCTGTCTGAAAGCGAGACGTCCGATACGTCCAAATCCATTAATCGCTACTTTTACTGCCATGATTAATTCCTCCTAAAAGTTTAAAAAATATTTGATGACTGTAAGCCAGTCGTGGCAATGAATCTTTACAAAATCATGATTGTTAAGAATTCATCAACTAGAATAATTGTACTAAACCAAGAACAAAAATTCAAGTCCTAAATATATTTTTATAGCCGCTCCTGCCGCTCCCTCCCGCCAGAGGTCAGGGGATCGGCAGAAAGACCGGTCTGCGCCCGTCGAATTCTGTATAATAGCGGAAGCCGCATGCCCGGAGGATATCCCCCGCCTCTTCAAAATCATAGGCGGCATGATCCGGTCTGTGAGCGTCCGCGCCCACAGTCACGATCTCGCCCCCCAGTTCCCGGTAACGCCTGAGCACATCCGGGTGTGGATTGGCGAATCCCAGGCCGTATTTTATACCCGCCATATTCATCTCAAGACCTTTCCCCTCTGATATCAGCAGCTTCAGGATCTCGTCGATCTCATCGGCAAATGCCCGGTATGAGTACTCCTGAGCCTGGCGTCTTCCATAGCGGACCACATAGTCGAGATGCCCCAGCACGTCAAAGGAAGTGACCTTCTTAAGGCAGCGGACCGTCTCGCGGAACGCTTCCCTGTATACTTCCGCATCCGTCCTCCCTTCAAACACTTTGCCATAGTAGGGATCCATTCCATGAATGAGATGAAGGGAACCGATCACAAAGTCAAACGGATATCTCTCCGCCAGTTCTTTATACGCCTCCCCGAGATGCGGCTGCAGGCCAAGCTCCACTCCGATCCTGATATCCAGCGTCCCTCTGTACTCCTCCTTAATCCCCGTCAGATCGGCAAAATATGTTTCAATGTCAAGCTGAAAAGCCGCGTCTCCCAGTTCTTCATCCGGCGGATAGTCCATGTCCAGATGGTCTGTGACGCACACCGTCTTAAGACCTCTTGCGACCGATGCTTCAAGCATACTCCTGACGTCTGCGCTGCTGTCTGTGGAATATTCCGTATGCATGTGGAAATCTCCCCGTATCTTTGAGTCGTCCAGCTTCATAGGATCGTCCCTCCTCCCAGTACATATTCCCCGTCATAGAGCACAAGCGCCTGGCCGGGCGTCGCCGCGCGCTGGGGTTCTTCAAAATGGCAGACGATTTCGTCCTCCCCCGTCTTTTCCACCGTGCACCAGGCGCCTCTGTGATTATAGCGTATCCTGGCAAACACGCGCTTCGGCTCTCTTAAGTCCTCCACGGACATAAAGTTCAGCCTGTCCGCACGCACTGTCTGTGTGAGCGACTCCTCGTATGTGCCGATGACAACTTCATTGGTCTGCGGACGGATCTTTAGCACAAATACCGGGTGTCCCAATGACAGGCCGAGTCCTTTGCGCTGCCCCACTGTATAGTGGATGATGCCTTTGTGCCGCCCAAGTATCTCACCGGACGGCGTGACAAAGTTTCCTTCCGGTATCTCCTCTCCCGCGTTCTCCCGTATAAAAGACGCATAGTCGCCGTCCGGCACAAAGCAGATATCCTGGCTGTCCGGCTTGTCGGCTACAGACAGCCCGATCTTCTCAGCGATAGAACGTATCTCTTCTTTTGCATATCCTCCGACCGGCATGAGCGTATGTGCAAGCTGTTCCTGTGTCAGATTATAAAGAGCGTATGTCTGGTCTTTTGCCCGTGCCGCAGAACTGCGGATGGCGAGCCGTCCGTTCGGCAGCCGTTCTGTCCTCGCGTAATGTCCCGTCGCGATATAATCCGCACCGATCGACATACTCCTGGCAAGCAGCGCCTCCCACTTGACATAACGGTTGCATGCGATACAGGGATTCGGCGTCCTGCCTTTTAAATATTCAGACGTAAAATAGTCGATCACGTTTTCTCTGAACTCCCGGCGGAAGTTCATGACATAGTATGGGATGCCGAGATCGGAAGCGACTCTCCTTGCATCCTCCACGGCGCTCAGCCCGCAGCAGCCTCCGTTCTCCTCAATGGTACAGGAGTCCTCTTCCTGCCAGATCTGCATTGTGACGCCGATGACGTCGTAGCCCTGCTCTTTCAGGAGATATGCTGCCACGGAAGAATCCACTCCGCCCGACATCCCTACGACTACTCTGCTCATCAGTACTCCTCTTCTTCCTCTTCCTCGTCTTCATGGATATCTGATTTCGGTTTCTCAAGCCCCTCGATCTCGATGCCGTTCTTCTCCGCATAATCCCAGAGAGCTGCGTGGATCGCCTCTTCGGCGAGCAGTGAACAGTGGACTTTCACCGGCGGAAGTCCGTCCAGGGCTTCCATGACCGCCTTGTTCGTCACCTGCATCGCTTCCCGGATATTTTTCCCCTTGACAAGCTCCGTCGCCATGCTGCTCGTCGCCACGGCCGCTCCGCAGCCGAATGTCTTGAACTTCACGTCGCGGATGATCTGATCCTCGTCAATGTCGAGATAGATCCTCATGATATCTCCGCATTTTGCGTTTCCCACTGTGCCGACGCCGCTGGCGTTCTCGATCTCCCCTACGTTTCTCGGATGCTGAAAATGATCCATTACTTTCTCTGTATACATGATTTATCCCTCCTGTAGTCACTGATATATTTCTGACATCTTGTTCTTATGATCCTCAGAGTCTCAACGGCTTATATAAAGCCGGGACTGTCCGGCTTTACCGTTTACTGCTTTTCGCCTCTTTTTTTACAAAGTCCTCATAGAGCGGCGATATATCCCGGATTTCTTTTACGATTTCTTTTAAAGTATCGACAACATAATCTGCTTCCTCCATCGTCGTCTCCTCGCTGAGCGAGATCCTCAGAGATCCGTGCGCGATCTCATGGGGAAGCCCGATCGCAAGGAGCACATGGGACGGATCGAGAGATCCCGAAGTACAGGCCGAGCCGCTGGATGCGCATATCCCTTTCAGATCCAGTTTGATCAGCATACTTTCTCCCTCAATGAAGCGAAAACTGAAGTTCAGATTATTGGGGAGCCGCTTTGTGCGATCCCCGTTCAGTCTGCAGTGTGGTATCTCGTTTTCGATCCGGCCTATCATATGGTCTCTTAGTTTCGTCTCATAGTCCATACGCTCTTTCATTGACGCCGCCGCAAGTTCCACTGCTTTTCCAAGACCTGCGATGCCCGGCACGTTCTCCGTCCCTGCACGGCGCTTCCTCTCCTGGGCCCCTCCATGGATAAAGGAACGGATCTTCACTCCTTTTCTGATATAGAGAAATCCGATGCCTTTCGGCCCGTTCAGTTTATGCCCGCTGGCGCTGAGCATATCGATACAGCACTCATCTACATTGATCGGCACATGTGCAAACGCCTGCACCGCGTCTGTGTGAAAGAGCACGCTGTGTTCGCGGGCGATACGCCCGATCTCGGCGATCGGTTCGATCGTACCGATCTCATTGTTCGCATACATGATGGTAATGAGGATCGTGTCAGGGCGGATGGCGGCCTCCACCGCGGCCGGATCGATCAGGCCGTTTTCGTCCACGTCGAGATATGTCACTTCATATCCTCTTTTCTCCAGATATTCGCACGTATGCAGTATGGCGTGATGCTCGATTTTGCTTGTTATGATGTGCTTTCCTTTTGCGGCGTAAGCCTCTGCCGTAGCGATCAGCGCCCAGTTATCCGCTTCTGTTCCCCCTGCCGTAAAGTAGATCTCGTTAGACTTTGCTCCAAGAACGTCAGCGATGATCTCCCTCTGTCTTGTGATGACCTCCTTATTTGCCGCAGCGAATCCGTATACGCTGGACGGGTTGCCATAGTGTTCTGTGAAAAACGGCAGCATCGCGCTGACCACCTCAGGGGATGTTTTTGTCGTAGCCGCATTATCCAGATAGATCAGTTTTTCCATATTCTTCCTCCATATTTATCACTATTTATCACTTGTTTTATCTTCGTCTCTTTGCTTAGTTTCTGCATGTTCTCTGCCCGATATCCGCACAGTTTTTCTGGCGGCTCTCTTCCACGAGCTGGTCCAGGCCGATCTCGTCGACCGTCTTATTTATGCTGTCGTTTATCCGCTTCCAGACATATTTCGTCACACAGTTGTCGGACACCCGGCAGTCTCCTCCCGGATCGAGCCCGGCACATTCCACGGGTTCCAGGCTTCCCTCAAGGGCTCTCAGGACGTCTCCCACCGAGATCTCCCTCACATCTTTCGCCAGGACATATCCTCCGCCCGCTCCCCTTACGCTGCTTACAAGCCCTGCCTTTTTCATCATGGACATAAGCTGTTCCAGATAGCGCTCCGAGATATCCTGCCGCGCTGAGATGCTCGTTATTGAGACCGGAACTTCGCCGCTGTACTGCGCAAGGTCGATCAGCGCACGCAGACCGTATCTTCCTTTTGTAGACAGTTTCACTCTCTCACCTTCCTGTGATATGTTTCTTTTTATTTCCTATCTTTTTACTAGGAATTACTCCTGTAGGATATCACTACTCTCAGGTTCTGTCAACCCGTCATCTGACATATGTTGTAAAAAGTCTGCCGCGCTGTTCTGCGGCAGAGACTCTGTCAGAGGTGACTTATATGTCAGGAAAACACAAATTATTTCAGGGCGCTGTGATCCTCACGGCCGCGGGGCTCATAAGCCGTGCGATGGGGTTCTTCTTCCGCATTTTTCTAAGCCATGCTTTCGGGGAGGAAAGCGTCGGTCTCTACCAGCTCATCTTCCCCGTATATACCCTGTGCCTCTCAGTCGGCACAGCGGGCATCCAGACAGCCGTGTCGCGCATTACCGCAGAAAAAGTCTCCCTCGGAAAAGAAAATGAAGCAAAGAACGTGCTCCTTACCGCTCTTTGCCTCACTCTCGCCGTCTCTTTTATCGAGATACTTCTGATCCAAAGAAACGCTTCCTTTATCGCCGGCGCTTTCCTGGGGGACGCCCGCTGCGCCGAAATGCTTGTCATCATATCCTACGCGCTTCCGTGCGCCGCAGTCCACGGCTGTATCTGCGGACACAGTCTCGGTATGCAGAACACGAAACTGCCCGCCGTCAGCCAATTGATCGAGCAGACGTCGCGCATCCTCTTCGTCCTGCTCCTCTTCCTGTTCCTACAGGATATCGGCCGGACGCCCTCCATCCAGATAGCCGCCGCAGGGATCGTAGCGGGAGAGACAGCCGCCGCCGCATTTTCCATGCGCATGCTCTCCCGCAGACGCTCTTCATCTGCGCTTGCGCGTCTGGCGGGGATAGCCGGAAGTCTGCGCGAACTGTTAGGACAGTCCCTGCCTCTGACCGCCAACAGAACCGCCGTCACGCTGTTGCAGAGCATAGAAGCCGCCTCCATCCCCGCCTGCCTGAAACTCTTTGGAATGAGTTCCTCAGAGGCAGTCAGTCTCTACGGCGTCCTCACGGGAATGGCGCTGCCCTGCATCCTCTTTCCGTCCGCTGTCACAAATTCCGTGGGGACTGTGCTCATGCCTGCTGTCAGCGCTACAAACGCCTCCGGCAGACGCACGGCGCTTCTCCAACTGCTCAAAAAAGCCGTGGGGAGCTGTCTTGTGCTCGGTCTTTCATGCTGTCTTTTCTTTCTCATCTTTGGCGAGCTTATCGGGACCATGCTCTTTCACAGCGAGTCTGCGGGCAGATTTATCCTCACTCTGGCGTGGATCTGTCCTTTCCTGTACACCAACACCGCCCTTTTGAGCGCAATCAACGGTTATGGAAAGACGACGGCCACATTCCTCATCAACACATGCGGACTCCTCATCCGCATCGCGGGAGTCTTCCTGGCGATTCCGCGCTTCGGGATGCAGGGATATCTCTGGGGGCTTCTCTTAAGTCAGCTCACAGTGTCCGCACTGTCACTCGCCGTTCTTATCGTGTATGCTCTCAAAGAGTAGACAGGAATACTTTTACAAGGATCGGGTTTACATATGCCTCCAAGATGATGCCCGCGGATACGGCAAGGACAATGAAGACTGTCTTCTGTCTGTTCCACCGGTTCCGCGGAGCTTCATAGCAGTACCAGAGCAGGATTAAATAGGCGGGTATGTAAAGGAGAAACTGCGGGAAGAGCGCGGTGATGCAGAGCAGGCTTCCCCTGATCCCCATTTCCGCCGCAGCCGAGGAGATCAGTATACCTCCGGACAGGCCCGTCCAAAAAAGAAACAGGACAGCGGACACCCTGCGCACTTTCGTAAACGAGAGAACTGAAAGCGCAAGGAGAGGGAGGACTCTCAACCGCAGAAGATACAGGATATACTCCCGCACGTTGATCTCGATCTGGACGAACTGGTCCAGGAAATAATCGCTGAATATCCCCGGCTCCGCCATATACTTTTTTGCGACAAAATTGACATAGATGATCCCGAGAAAAAAACCCGGCATAAAAAAAGCAAGGAACTGTTTCCTCGTATGAAATATCCTCATGCTCCCTCCTTATCATTCCTCTGCGGACGCCGCCGCGTATATGAACAAGTGATCTGTCAGATATTTCATTATATGCCGGGGTCTTATGATTATTCTCGCAGTACTTCTTTGCCGGCTGCGCCGCTGCGGATCACGTTCTCTGTCTGCCGTATTTTACAGCGTACGCCATCAGCGACGCCACTGTCTTCGCATCCTCTATCTCCCCGCTGAATATCTTCTCCTTTAACTCATCGAGGGAATACGATTGCAGATCTATGAATTCATCTTCGTCCAGATGCTGTTCTGACGGTTTCAGATCCTTTGCAACATACACTTCTATCCTTTCGTTGCAGAAAGCTACTGTTGTTCGCAGTGTGATGAGCCACTCAAGGGAATCGCTTCTGTATCCCGTCTCCTCCTCGAGCTCCCGGGACGCACATTCTATCCCCGGTTCATCCCCGGCGTCCAGCGCGCCCGCGGGGATCTCCAGTGTGTAGCGGTCCAGTGCGTTCCGGTACTGTCTGACCATGAGGATCTTTCCGTCGTCCGTCACCGGGACCACAGCCGCAGCTCCCTTATGTCTGATAAAATCCCACACGACCGTATGGTCTCCGTTGATCTCTATCGTATCCTGATAGAAATCAATGATCTTTCCTTTGAATTTAAGTTCTCTGTTCAGTCGTTTGATATGTTCGCTCATTCCATCTTCCTCCTTGATCTTTCCTGAAATCACCGGTTCTTCCCGGATATAAAAGAAAGCCCTCGTCTTTCGACAAGGGCCGGTCTTTCATCTGCTGTTATGTTTCAGGTTATTTTGCATAGTCTGTCGCCCGTGATTCACGGATTACATTTACCTTGATCTGTCCGGGATATTCCAGTTCAAACTCGATCTGTTTTGCGATATCCCTGGCCAGAAGCACCATATCATCATCAGATACCTGCTCTGGAACTACCATAACACGGATCTCTCTTCCTGCCTGAATGGCAAAAGACTTGTCCACACCTTTAAACTGGTTGGTAATATCTTCTAACTGTTTTAATCTGTTTGTATATGTTTCGATCGTCTCGCGTCTCGCGCCTGGTCTCGCCGCCGAGATCGTGTCGGCAGCCTGCACTACGCACGCGACCAGAGTCTGCGGCTCCACATCCCCGTGATGCGCTTCCACTGCATTAATGACCGTTGGGGATTCTTTGTACTTTCTGCAAAGATCCACACCGATCTGGATATGTGATCCTTCTACATCATGGTCAATTGATTTTCCTATATCATGGAGAAGTCCGGCGCGTTTCGCCATCCTTACATCAATTCCTATCTCACCCGCGAGCAGCCCTGCGAGCTGTGCGACTTCGATGGAATGTTTCAGCGCATTCTGTCCATAGCTTGTCCTGAACTTCATACGACCCAGGAGTCTGATCAGTTCCGGATGGATGCCCGGCACGCCCACTTCGAGCGCCGCTGCCTCCCCCTCTTCCCTGATCATCGAATCGACTTCTTTCTGCGCTTTCTCCACCATTTCTTCAATCCTGGCGGGATGGATGCGTCCGTCCACGATCAGTCTCTCAAGTGCGATCCTTGCGACTTCACGGCGTATCGGATCAAATCCTGACAATACGACCGCCTCGGGAGTATCATCGATGATGAGTTCGACACCCGTGAGTGTCTCCAGCGTGCGGATATTCCTTCCCTCACGCCCGATGATGCGTCCTTTCATCTCATCGCCTGGAAGCTGTACGACGGAGATCGTCGTCTCTGCAACATGGTCGGCAGCGCATCTCTGGATCGCATTGACAATATACTCTCTCGCCTTTTTGTCCGCATCCTCTTTCGCCTGAGCTTCCAGCTCCCTGACCATCACCGCAGTGTCATGCTTAACATCTTCTTCAACAGTTTTCAACAGATATTCTTTTGCCTGTTCAGAGGTGAGTCCTGAGATCCGTTCCAGTTCCTGCACACGTTTCTGACTCATTTCTTCTACCCTGGCTTCACACTGGCGAAGTTGTTCTTCCTTGGACGTAAGTTTGTTCTCACGATGTTCCAGAACACCGGAACGCTTGTCGACTGCTTCTTCCTTTGCAAGCACTCTTTTCTCATAGCGCTGCAGTTCAGCTCTTCTTTCCTTTGTCTCTTTCTCAAGATCATTCTTCGTCTTGATGGACTCTTCCTTTACTTCCAAAAGAGCTTCCTTTTTCGTTGTCTCTGCAGTCTTCACAGCATCGTCGATGATCTCTCTTGCTCTCTTCTCCGCATTTCCGATCTTGCTCTCGGCATTTTTCTTAAGATTAGAGACCGTTGCGAAGTGAGAGATGATCCCAACTATCAACGCGAGGGCCACGGCAATGACGATACATAAGCCCAGATTCATTGCACAGGAGCACCTCCTTATTTAATTTTCATTGTACATATTACTTAAATACAACAGTTAAATTTTATACTGTTTTCACAACAATGTCAAGCATCGTACTCATAATTTTGTATTACTTGACGGACTGTCTCATAGCGGAATCCTTTCCTTGCCAGATGGGCGTACAGTTTCTGCCTCTCTTCCTCCCGGATATGCCCCGGATCGAACTTCTTTTTTTGCAGGAGCCTGCGGATCGCCGCCTCCTCCGAGCTTTCATCATAGCAGGCTTCAAACGCCTGGTCGATCAGCTCTGCGGACACGCCTTTTTTAAGAAGCGCCGCCCGGATCTCCCGTCTGCTCCTCGTCCCCTGACGGCTCCTGATAAAGTTCTCCGCAAATCTGGCGTCGTCCACATACCCGAAAGACCGCACGTACTCGATCGCTTCCTGCGCGATGTCAGGCGGGCAGAGCCCCTGCAGCAGCTTATCCCTAAGCGCCGCCTCCGTGCGGTCCATATCTTCGAGCAGGTGCATGGCGCGCAGCTTCGCCCTCTTTAACAGCACTTCCGAACGGATCTTCTCAGCAGTGCCGTCCTGTATCTCCCCGCCCTCCCGGATGCCGAAGCGGGTAAGTTCGCCTTTATACAGCACAAAGGCAAACTCCCCGTCCAGATACACTTTATATTTTGTCTTCGTACACGGTTCAAGTCCCGTGACCGTCATTCTTTCTTCCCGCCTTTCAGTGCAAGTTCGCTCTGTGCAGCCGCTTTTTTATCTTCTTCTTTCTTCCCGGAGTCTTTTTTCTGTGTTTCTTTCGCACCTGCGGCCTTATCCCCGGGTTCCCGGGATGCGCTTTCGTCTTCTCCGGTCAGATGATAGTATGCCCGCACCTTGTGATCCAGTTCCTCCATCAGCTCCGGGTGGTTTGTAAGATATGACTTTGCATTTTCCCGGCCCTGGCCGATCTTCTCTCCCTCGTAGGCATACCATGCCCCGCTCTTCTTTATCAGATCGATCCCTGCCGCAAGGTCGAGGATATCTCCCTCCCTTGATATCCCTTTTCCGAACATGATATCAAACTCAGCCTCTTTAAACGGCGGAGCGATCTTGTTTTTCACGATCTTGATCCGGGTACGGTTGCCGACCATCTCTCCGCTCTGCTTAAGCGTCTCGATCCGCCTCACATCCATGCGTACGGAAGCATAGAACTTAAGCGCGCGGCCGCCTGTCGTCGTCTCAGGATTGCCGAACATGACGCCGACTTTCTCGCGGAGCTGATTAATGAAGATC
>CALWAR010000009.1 GCA_944375765.1 uncultured Mediterraneibacter sp.
AGCAGACTCTGACTCTGTTAGTAGGGGTTCAAGTCCCTTTTCCGTAGCTGGGAATTTGCGAAGAGCATGTTCCCTTTTTTATCGGAGTGTGGCTCAGCTTGGTAGAGCGCTACGTTCGGGACGTAGAAGTCGCAGGTTCAAATCCTGTCACTCCGATTTTGGTTGAGTACCACAAAATCCGTGACTGCGGGTTTTGTGGTATTTTTTTGCGCGATACGCCCGGCAAGCGACCGCCGTGCCTGCACGAGCGGACATTCGCCGGGCAACGGACAGCGAGCGGCTATGCCGGGAGGATTTTCATAAGCCGGAAAATTCTCCGTTACTAAAAGCTGTTTTTATGCAAATAAATCTGCTGGATGTTCTGAAAGAGCTGACATTAAATGAGCTTATAGAAGTTTACAAGACCTCTTGTGATAAAGAGATAGAAAAGCTGACAGACGGAATTATGTGAGAAATATTTCTTGTCAGAAGCTGATTGTTTTGATAGAATAAATCAGGCACTATCAGAAAAACGGTAGGCGGTTAGCCTTTCGACATATCGTGGTAACGATTTTGATTGCATATATAAATCATACCAAAAAGTAACCGCCCCATGCCAAAAGAATATCTACTTGTCAAATTTCAGTTGTACTCTATACGAAGTCTGAAATATTCTGGATTATCCCTGACGTTATAATTATAATCCATATATCAAAAAATTAATATTAACACTTGACTTTTGAAGAAAGAGTGCTATACTGTAACAGAAACCGCCGGGTTACGCCTTTTCTTCATTCCGTAGGCCAAAGAAGGGATGAGGAATAAGGTGTTTTTTTGTATAGGAGGTGTGAGGCTGTTTTTCGAGAAATGCGAAGATAACTGAAGATGCAATAGATAAAATCAACCCGCCGGGGTTTCATTTTATTGTGTAGTAGGCCTGTGGTACACAACGCAGGCCTTTTTTGTTTTTTAAGGAGGTAAAATCACTATGTATGAGGGTAAATCGCATACTTTATTTGCAAAGTATGCAATTCCACAAATGATAGGTCTGGTATTCAATTCAGTCTACATGATTGTAGACGGCGTTTTTATAGGCAATGTATTGGGCCGTGACTCTATGGCTGCGGCGGCCGTGGCGGTTCCACTGGTTGAAATTTTGATTGCCATTTCTATGGCAGTTGCATCCGGGGCCGGCATAATAATTTCCGGTCAATTAGCACGAAATGAAAAAGAAAAAGCATTGCAGGTGTTTGATACTGCTCTGATATGCGCGGGTATTATCAGCATTTTAATTGCGGTATTCGGCAATCTTTTTATCCATCCATTGACGGAGCTTTTAGGTTCAACACCACAGATACACGGAGAGGCCACAGAATATATCCGCTATATTGTATCGTTCTCACCATTTCTTATTTTTAGTTTTTTATTAAGCGGCCTTGTAAGAAATGATGGCAACCCTAAATTAGCGATGTTCGCTTTGGCGTTTGGCTCCGTTTCTAATATCGTGCTGGACTATGTCTTTATGTGTCCCCTGAATATGGGGATTGGCGGAGCGGCTCTGGCAACAGCTATTGGCCCGGTATTTAGCGTACTGATCATGCTTCCTCATTTTTTACGCAAAAAGGGGAACTTGTATTTTGCTGTTCCAAAGATTCAGCTTCCGACTGTGCGAAATATTTTTACCCTTGGATTTCCATCGTTTATCATGGAATTTACTATCGGAATTATCACATTTGTATATAATATCGCCATTGTAAAATACGGATTTGGAGAGATTGGATTAGCGGCTTATCTGTTGATCGGCTATCTGATGCTAATTATCCTTACACTGTTTCTTGGAATGGCCGAAGGTCTGCAGCCTGTTTTCAGCTATTTCACTGGTTCAGGTGACATGGCCCGCTGTAATGATATGCGCCGGTTTGCAACAAAAGTGTTTTTAGCCATCGGAATTGTATGCTACATCCTGATTGTTCTGTTCTCCAGGTATTTCTTTTCAATCCTTAATCCCGGAGATACAGAATTGATTGCCTTTACCGCAGATAAAAGTATGTGGTATTTCTGCGCCTTTTTCCTCGCCGGATATAACATCCTAATGATTTCGTTCTGGCAGTCAACAAGATACACCGCAAAAGCACTGGCTGTTTCCCTGAGCCGAAGTGTGATTTGTTTGCCACTCCTTGTATTGATTTTGCCGCACATTTTTAGCGGTAACATCATTTGGCTGTGTCATTCCCTCAGTGAGGCCATAACTGCCTGCGTTGCTTTTATTTTACTGATGAAAAGCAAAAAACAACGTATTATGAACAAAGTAAAGTTATTCAGGAGATAGTTCAAAAATCTGATCGCATGATTGTTGGACGTTGTGCTGATTATGTACTGCGGGAATTATCGCCATTTCGCCTGCCCCTGCGATTCATCCCCCGCTTACCTGGTAAAACTGCCTGTCCATCTGTCCGGCGCGCTTCTCGATCTCCTGCGGCAGATATACATCTTCCACATAATTTCGGATGACAATGCCCTGCGCCTCTTCAAAAGAATAATAGCTGTTCTCCCTGTCCAGCAAAACAACTGTCCTGTCCCCGAGATCATACTCCTCTCCTATATTCCCTGACAGCAGCACGTCCCCAAGCATATCCGAAGCGTGGTAAGACTGGGTGATGGTCAGGTAATCTGTCTCCATCACCTCAGTTTCGGTCCCGTCTTCTGTTTCCACTGTCACCTGATACTGATATCGGGCATTTTCGATATAGCTTTCCTTGTGTTCCTCATAATAGATTTCAGCGGATTCGACCATATCTTCATCCGGCGACGCACTGAGCCTGTCCGCTGTTTCCTGTCTGTAATCAGCCAGAATATATTCAAAATAATCATCCATCTCAAATTCAATAAGCCCCATAACAACGTCACCTTCAGATAACTTGTCTTTATTCTCCTCATTTTTCTCATTCAGATCGTCGAGAAAGGATTCAAAAGAAAACATTTCTTTGGCGCCGCATTCACTGGCGATCTCAAACAGGCTGTAACACTCGGCAGCATAGAGCGCTCCCAACTCTTTCACCTGCTCTTCATCGTCCCTGTCTATCATATCTTTCTTTACAATCCCGCAGTACAGATCATACTCTTCCCTGTAAATGTCGTGCTCTCCAATCCTGAGTACAGGGCGCTCCTGATTCGCGCCGCATCCAGAGACAGCAAAAGACAGTACAAATACAGCAGCAAAAATACTTCGCCGTTTCAACCTCATATTTTCTCCTTATAATCTAAGCTTCCCACATGGACCTTATCATCTTGTCCTGTGGGAAGCCATTTTAACTTTCTATTACTTAAGATACTTTCTTCTGCTTATCAGCACAGCCACAATTATTCCGCCTGCAAGCAGCGCCGCTGCCGCTGCCGCAACGGCCTGTGTGCTGTCGTCTCCTGTCTGTACGGCTCTCCCGCCTGCGGATGCATTGCCGCCGCTTTCCGTCTGTCCGGTGTTCGATGCAGGTGTTCCGCCAGTTCCCGTTCCTGTGCCAGTTCCCGTTCCAGTTCCCGTTCCAGTTCCTGTGCCTGTACCGGCGCTGTTCTGAGCAACCAGGCCGTTGGCCGCCTCCTGCAGAGCCAGATAAGCCCCTTTCACCGCCTCCGGGGTCGCGTTGGGATCCGCCAGTACTCTCAGTACCTCCCCATAAGCTTCCCTGAATACCTGTGCAGTCTCAGGAGTATAGTTGCTCAACTGGTTATAATACTGCTCAAACGTTTCTGCCAGTGTCTGCAGGCTGTTCCTGTCTATCGTGTCAGGTGTTTCCGTAACAGGCGTATCTGTGCCTGTGCCGGGCGTTTCTGTACCTGTGCCAGGCGTCTCCGTTCCTGTGCCGGGCGTTTCTGTACCTGTGCCAGGCGTCTCCGTTCCTGTGCCGGGCGTTTCTGTACCTGTGCCAGGCGTCTCTGTGCCAGGCGTCTCTGTTCCAGGCGTTTCCGTTCCTGTGCCGGGCGTCTCTGTTCCAGGCGTTTCTGTGCCGGGCGTCTCTGTTCCAGGCGTTTCTGTGCCGGGCGTCTCCGTTCCGGGCGTTTCCGTTCCGCCCTCTACAGCCAGCCCTCTGACCGCCGCTTCTAAAGCCGCATAGGCTGCTCTTACAGCCTCCTCGGTTGCGCTGTCGTCAGACATTAATCTCAGCGCCTCCTCATAGGCTGCTTTAAGCGCCTGTGCAGTCACAGGAGTATAATTGTCCAACTGGTTATAATACTGCTCTGACGATCTGATCAATGTCGACAGGCCGCTCTTATCGACCGGAGGCGTATACTGTATCGCTCCAAGGTCAGGATTCTGCGCATCTACCGTATTGCCCAGCATGTCTTTAAGATTCGCATACTCTGCTCTGATCGCCCGTCCTGCGCCGATCGCCGGTGAATCCTCCGCCAGCTTATACGCATCGAGATTCCACGCTTTCGTTATATCGTTGTCTGCTACAAGCGCGGTCACGTCGCCGTCTCCCATCGTTCCCGGGGCTCCCAGCTTAGGATCCACGTCCCATATATTATCCAGATAGAAGTTGCTGGACTTATCGATAGTGCTTGTATCAAAGTTATAGAAGAGGTTATTTGCAAACTGCGCGTCTCCTCCCTCCGGCACCACATTACTTTCTGCAAGAGACTGCATATCGTTATTAAAATAGTTTTGCTCTCCTTGATTGAACTGGTACGGATTCCCTCCTCTGTAGAAGATATTATTGTAGATCGCAACTGACTGGACGTCACTGCTGTTATTGTTGAAAAATCTGTCCGAACCATTATTATCCTGCGCCGGGAACGGATCAAAGTATATCGTATTGTTAAATACGGAACAGTTGATCGCAGCGGCAAGCGGCATGATAAGCGAGTTTCTGTTCGGCCCCGGGCCATAGGTCCCGTCTTTCTCACTGATATTATACGCATAGTAAGAGTCGAACGAAGGCAGGTTTGCAGGAGTACAGAACTGTACGAATCCTCCGCTGTTATGGTGGCTGTAATTGTACACGGCCGCGAAGTTTTCATTCAGAGCGTCTATCTCGACTCCCTCCGCGTCGCCTCCCCAGTGGGTACGGCATAGTTCATTGTACTGGGCTGTTCCGTTTGACACCAGATACGGGAAGATTCCTGCCGCAAACGAGTTGCCGGTACACGTCTCGTCTACCAGATTGTACTCTGCCACAGCTCCGTCCATACACTGGAGTATAATTCCGTCGCCGCTGATGTTTCTGAAAATATTCTTGCCGATATAGATATTGGTTGACGGAGTAAACGCTCCCAGAGAGCCTTCCGTTGTATTATTTACCATCGACCAGCGGCCGCCCCATCTTCCATTTTCCATCTCTCTCGTCTTCCATGGAGACAGGAGGAAGAAGCCGCTTCTCCCCACATCTTCTATCGTACAGTTCGTTACACTGATATCATTAAACCATGTTTCTTCACGATTCGCCGGTTCCCTGTCTGTAGTGATCATAAAGATGATCCCTCCGGACTCTTTCCCGTTATTGCTTGAATCCGGCGACTGAAAACCGTGGATATACACATTATCAATATAGATATGGTCGAGCTGTCCCACGTCTTTTGCCATGATATACATGCCTCTTTCAAAAGCGCGGTTTGAATCCCAGGGTGTATTCGGCTCATAACCTGGATTGTAGAACTCGATATTGCTGATCTCCCACCACTCCTGATTGTAGAGACGGAATGTCTCATTTACCTGTCTTGTCCGCCAGGCAGCGACTCTCATAAGACTTTCCGTGTATTCCCGGCTGTCGTCCATCACGATCCTGGGGCGCTCTCCGTCTCCATAGCTGGACAGTCTGATCGGAGCGCCGTCCTGACCTGATCCCTGAGGCGCCAGAGTCCCGTACCATGTCTCTCCCGACTTAAGGAGCAGGGAGGATCCTGGCATGAACTCTGTCTGATTTACTTTGTCGAGGCTCTGCCATGCCGTTTGCGGAGTAGTTCCATCAGCATTGTCATCTCCGCCTGTCGCGTCCAGATAGAAAGTTTTTCCATATGTCGTCAGTACGGTAAGGTCTTCGCTTACACTTGTCGAACCTATCTCAAATGAAAGAGTATACGTCTTATCGGTTTCCCGGGGTGCAATGCTTCCGAACTCAGCGAAGTATTCCGTGCCTGTTCTCCTCTGCAGACTGGTCACGGATAATGTCGCGTCACCCCCGTCATAATCTGTATATCGGATCGTAATCTCCCCTGCCGTCAGAGCTCTGGTGGGCTCCTGCCTGAGCGTCAGAACTGCGGAACCATTCTGCAGTCCGCTTACACTCGCAATCTCAGGACTGACATAGTTCGGATTTGCATCCAAAGTGACTGTCTGTGTAAAAATGCTGCCTGAAACCTGCATCTCAAAATCAACTGTCGTCTCGGCGTTCTGCGATACATTGTCATGAGTGACCGTCGCGATATGCTGCGCAGAATCCCAGGTCACATCATTAACAGCCAGTACTTCCGAGGCGTCCCCTCCCCCAATTTTGTAAGACAGGGAGAACTCGTCAGACGTGGGGGCCGTATTCCTTGTGTCAGGATACTGAACCTCTATCGTCTCCGCATCAGTGCGCCGCACGCTGTCGGGGGCATTTACCTCTTTGATCTCGAAGTCATCCACCCATACATTTCCGTTTAGGACAAGATTAGTACCAGTCGGCCTCACTACTCCGACATAGGCGTATGTAACATCAGCGCCCGTTGTAAATGACTGCGTATACTGATACCAATCCCCATTGTTTGCTGTTTGTGTATCCAGAACTATTCTGTCAGCCGAGCTGCCGTTCGGGAATATCCTTACGCGGGCGCCCTGTGTGTCTTCCGCATAGATCCATACAGACAGTTCATATTCCGTATCCGGCTTTAATTCCACATGCTGATCCACAGCGCTTCCGCCGCCTGCAATCTTCACAGAATTGGAGCCTGAATGTGCCCGGGCCGTATCCTGCGCTGCCGTTCCCCCTGATCCCGCGAATAAATACCATTTTCCATTTTCGTTTCCACTGGTTACAAAATTCTCCGTTCCATCAAAGTTTCCGTTTATAAGGTAAGCCGATCCCGAGCGTGTAAAATCAGCAGGGAGAGGCGTCGGAGCCGCCGTCACGATCTGCCCGGAGCCTAAAACTATGGCAAATGCAAGCGCACATGCGGCCGCCTTGTTCAACATATTTTTCCATTTCATCTTTTTCTCCTGTTCCCTCATTATAAACACCATGCTATATTGCTTTATAGTACCACTTTTTTCTCTGTATCGTAAAACTCGATCCGGGAATTAAACGCATCCTTTTCCCAGCAAAGTCTCTGCTGACCTCTTCCTTTTACATCAAACTTCCGTGCGTCTGCCTTTTCGTCTGTATATCTGCCGAACCATTCTTCCATATCTTTTCTCATGGAACTTACTACAGAAGCATATTTCTGATCTTCCGCCAGATTGACCGTCTCGTCAGGATCTGCAATCATATCATACAGTTCGCATATCCCGTCTCCATATCGGTGGATATATTTATACTTCCGGCTCCTGATCATCCTTGTCCTGCCATATTCGTCATAGATTACGATACTGTCATCCGTCTCTTTCTCAGGAACTCTGAGCATCTCCGTCATGCTTCTTCCCGGCTGCATCGGTTCAGGATCCCACTTACAGCCCGCAAGCTCCAGGATTGTCGGAAACATATCGTACTGGCTCGACATACTGCTGCACACCGCTCCTTTCTTTTTATTACGGGGATCGCAGATGATGAGCGGAACTTTTACTGCCGAATCATACATGTTGGGCGGATATGTGCCGTTTCCTTTTCCCCATATACCGTGATGTCCCATGCTCATCCCGTTATCCGAAGTAAAAATAATGACCGTGTTATCCAATATATTTTTCTCTTTCAGCTTTTCCACTATCTTTCCCACTCCGGCGTCCATGGCAGAGATAGCGGCGTAATAACCCGTAAGATTCTCCCTGCGCTTTTCCGGCGTATCTCCGATCGGCCCTGTCCTTATATGATCCGGGTGCACAGGCAGGTCCGGCGTGGCCTTAAACTCACAGTTATCATATAGGCTTCTGAACTCCTCCGGATGCTCTTCGGGTCCCCATGGGCTGTGAGGAGCTGTATAATGCACGCTCAGGTAGAACGGTTTCTCTGATCCGACCATGCTGTCAATATACTTGAGAGACCGTTCCGTTATCAGGTCTGTAATATAGCCCTCTCCGGGATACAGCTCTCCCTCATCGCAGATGTCCGGATGATAGTAAGCGCATCCGCCCCGGACGATCGTGTACCAGTGAGAGAATCCTTTCTTTTTCACTACATTGTCTCCGAGATGCCATTTTCCGCTCAGGGCGCACTCGTATCCGGCCTCTGCCAGGATCTCCATATATGTCCTGTGCCCTGAGAGATAATCGATCGCCAGATCGCCGGCGTCAAATCCCGGCACGCTCTTCATGTATGGATATTTATACCCGTCCACATTTCCCTTTTCGATCCAGTCCTGAACGCCATGGCAGGAAGGGATTTTCCCCGTCACCAGAGATGCCCGGGCCGGTGAACACACAGGAGACGCACAGTAAAACTCGTCAAACCGCACTCCGTTCGCGGCAAGCCTGTCAAGATTCGGCGTCTTTACGTCTGCATTCCCTGAGCAGCCCATCGCCCACGCTCCCTGGTCGTCTGTAAGAATAAAAACTATGTTCGGTCTTTCTTGCACCTGTACCGCCTCCCTCTGCTCTATTACTTACATGGGCCGGTACAGAAAACTGCACCGGCCCGCTGATCCTGGTTCATTAAACATGCCATACTTTTTGTCAGCCTTTGACACCGCCTCCGGTGACGCCTGCGATGATCTTCTCCGACAGGAAGATATACAGCAGGAATGTAGGCAGGAATACGATGATGACCGCCGCGAACAATCCTCCGTAATCGCTGGTATACTTCATAGCGTTTACGATCTGCAGAAGTCCCACTCCTACCGGAGCCATATCTGTCGACGATGCAAAAATGAGAGCGAGGAAGAATTCATTCCATACACTCAGGAAATTAAAAATTGTCACAGTGACAAGAGCCGGCTGCACAAGAGGAAGCATGATCTTCCAGAAAGTCTTTGCCGGCGTGCATCCGTCGATCGCCGCGGCCTCCTCGTAGCTTGTGGAGAGACTTGCAAAAAAGTTCAGAAGATACGTTGTTGTAAACGGTACGCGGATAAATATGTAAAGTACCATCAAAAGGATGCGTCCTCTGATATGAAACTGCGCCGTCAGCGAATAGATCGGCATAATGATCATAACTTCCGGTATACTCATGGCAAGGATCAGGCCTGCCTTGATCGGCTTGTTTCCTACAAAGCCGAATCTGGACAGCACATATGCCGCGGGAGCCGAGATCAGAATAACGACCGTACAGGTAACTACCGCATATAACAGCGAGTTGGCGAAGAATACGGAGACGTCGCTCGACTGCCATGCCCTTATGTAGTTTTCAAAATGGAATCCCGACTCAAAATCAAACACCGTCCCGGTGAAGATCTCTCTTGAAGTGGAAAGGCTTGCTGCGAGAATCCAGATAAGGAACGCCGCCGTAAACGCGATCCAGATCAGTACGATCACATATCCCGGAAGAAGCGACGCCTCTTTTTTCCAGTTGATCTTTTCTTTGTATACTGTTTTATTTTTCTTGCTCATTATTTCACCCCATTTCCGCACGTTAGAATTCCAGATCGTCATCCTTGATCACTTTGTTCATAACGAAGTAAATGATTGCGACAAATACTGCCAGAGTCACGCCGACGGCAGCTCCGGCACCCGCATCCCTCTCAACATTTCCCTGTGTACCGAACACGATATCATACAGATAAACAACCGGTACGATAGTCGCCGTCTCGGTATGGATAGGGGCGAACATCTTGGACCAGAGGAAGAATGTGATACAGTTGACGCTCCAGAACGTGATGTTTGTCTTAAAAATACCTCGGAGCAAAGGAAGCGTAAGACTCCTGAACTGCTGCACTTTGTTGGCGCCGTCGATGGTCGCCGCTTCATACAGATCCTCCGGAATACGCTCGATGCCGCTGATAAAGATCAGCATATAGTATCCTACTGCTCCGAAAGTGAATGCTACCAGCATTGCCCAGAACTTCATATCTGTTCCAAGCCACCTTTTCCCTTCCAGTCCCAAAGCCTCCAGGATCTGATTGAGCATACCATAATCCTGGTTATAAATGTACTGGATCCACATCGTCGCCAGCGCAACGGCGCTTATGATATTCGGCAGATAGATCGCCGCACGGAAAAACTTCTTAAAGCGGATGCCGCTTGTAAGGATAACCGCAAACAGAAGCGCAAACGAAAGTACAATGATGCCGCCCACCAGCCAGATAAGGAGCATGTTCGTCATCGCTCTCTGAAAGGTCGGGCTTTCAAATATCTTTGCATAGTTCGCTATCCCGTTAAACGACCACTCAGACATATCGGATGTCACGCTCTCGATCCCGAAGAAACTCATGAGCACTGTGCGGACGATCGGATACAGATACATGATAATAAGACTCAGGAGACAGGGAAGAATAAATGTTATGATAAACGCTTTATTTTTTTTCATCTTGTAGACACCTCTCTGAAAAAACGAGGTGACGCTGAAACAGCGTCACCTCCGGGTAAAGAACTGAATCTTAATATAATGCGTCCAGAGCTGCTGCAAATTCCTCTCCTGTAGCAAATTCTCCTTCATACAGCCGGACAATAACTTCAGCAATTGAAGATTGCAGATCAGCATTTGCATTAAGTCCCATATTCCAAACCAGTGAAGACTGTGCAGCATTAAGAGCCTCTACAGTTCCAGTCTGTGAAGCCGGAGCCGTATTGGACGGATCAGCCGGAATCTGTCCCGCTGTATCAGCCATCTTCTGGTCGTACTCGCCTGATGTGATGAATAAAGCAAGGTCAAACGCTGCCTGCTGGTTCTCGCTGTAATTTGTAATAGCGATAGAGTTGGAGCCTGTATATGCCGCTGTCTGGTCTACTCCGTCTGCCGCGCCTTCAACTGACGGATAATTGAACAGTCCCCAGTTCAGCTCTTCGCCTGCCGTATTGTTGACCTCAGATGTTACATAGTTTGCACAAACAACCATCGCTGCCTGCGGATCGCCGAGAGCCATCTTGTTCTGGCTTGCCGGGAACTCGTCCGGCGCGCCGTCTGCAAGGTATCCGGCGTTCACAAAGTCGATCATATCCTGTGCGGCCTGAGCTACGAGCGGGTTGCCGCTCCATCCGCCGTTTGTTGCGAGTTCAGATGTCGCATCCTGTCCGATATATCTTGAAAGATGATATCCGAAGAAGAATGCTGCATATGCGCTGTCAAGAGCCATCGGCGCATACCCTGCGTCTTTCAGAGTCTGGCATACCTCAAGGAACTCTGTCCATGTTGTCGGAGCTTCTACGCCTGCATCATCAAAGATATCCTGATTGTAGAAAACTCCGCCCACCTGCGGCTGCTCTGTAATACACGGAAGGAATCCCGCCTGCTCTGTCGCCCAGTCGTTAAATACGGCAAAGCTCTGATCAGCATATCCTGCCTCCTCAGCCATAGACGTCAGATCCGCAACATAATCAACATAGGCTGAAGTGATCATCTCGTATCCGTCTTCAAAGAGATCAATCTTTTCCTGTGACTCCAGTGCAGAGGTAATGACGTTTCTGATATCGCGTCCTCTCCACTCGATCGTGACGCTGGCGCCTGTTTCAGCCGACCAGGCGTCAACTGCTTCCTGAAGCACCTGTCCCTGCGGCTCTGTGTTAGACCACATGGACCAGTATGTAAGCTCCACGCCGTCATATTCTCCGCCTGCGCTCTCAGAACTGCTGTCGGAACCGCTGTCTGAGCCGCCGCCGGAACCGCTTCCACATCCTGCTACAAGTCCTGTAACCATAACAGATGCAAGTAATACGCTGAGTACTTTCTTTCTCATATTATATCCTCCTTTGATACTTGATATTTGTTGTTTTTATTATAGTTCTTAAGGTTGTCCGGTTTCAATCAATATATTGCCGCTTTTTTTATAATTCTTGTCATTTATCGTCTGATATTAATAAAAACTGACAGTTTACAGTAAATTTTCTTGTCATTTCATACAATGCATCCTTATATAATTTGGTTATTTTATCCAAATTGCATGTATATATGCCGAAGTTTCTGAAATAGCAAGAGGATGACTCCCACAAACCGGAATCATCCCCTGCAATATTTATATGTGGTTTTTATCTGTTCTGATCATACTTTACATAGGCATTTACCTTGGGCTGAGAAGAGCATCCCGGCACAAAATCGTTGCTTAAGAATGCGTCCACGAGCAGTTCCCTGACCTTGCTTCCTGTGGTAAACGCGCCCATGCATGCTATGTTGGCATCGTTGCTGAGTCTTGCGCGCTGCGCTGAATACACGTCGGATATAAGCGCTGCAAAAGCGCCTCTGACCTTATTTGCGGCGATAGAAACGCCTATGCCGGTACCACAGATCAGGATCCCCCTGTCGTATTCTTTTGCAGCAACAGCATTAGCCACTTGTACAGTCACATTTGCATATATGGGATCTTCACTCCCGAAATCTGTGACTTCACCGTATCCTTTATCCCGGATATATCTGATGATCTCCTCTTTTGCTTTCTGCGCATTGGGATCACAGCCAATTGCAATTTTCATGCGGATCGCCCCCTTTTATTTCAGTACCTTTTCCATCCCGTCCGCCATAGCTTTCAGGATAATGCAGCAGGAAGCCGCCCCCGCGTCCAGCACGCCTTTTGACCTCTCTCCAAGACGTGAGGCGCGGCCGTACATGGCGATCATATCCTTTGTAGATTCTTTGCCCTTTTCTGCGCACTCTTTCATGCCTTCCAGAGCCTCTCTGTATTCTTTATTTTCTTTTGCTGCACCTTTAATATAGTCTACGCACGGACAAAGTGTATCCACCAGTGTCTTATCTCCCGGCCGTGCGTCCACGATTCCGTAGAGTCCCTCAAGTCCGGCCCCAAGCATCTTTCCAAACAGTTCCAGCGTAATATCCTCCTCGCCGTCGGCAGCGTCTGCCATCTCCATAAATATTGTTCCATAGATCGGCCCCATCGAGCCGCCGATCTCGTTGAGCAATATCATCCCCAGATCTGAAAGTCCATCCGTAAAACCGGTCGCATCCTCGCCCATCCGCTCTGCGTATGTCATAAATCCTTTGTTCATGTTCATACCATGATCGCCATCGCCGATAAGTCCGTCAATATCCCCCAGATACTGTTTGTTTTCATGGATGGCGTTCACCATGGTCATCAGGATTTCACGACCGTCTGCATTTTTCACAACCATATTATTCCTCCTGTCAAAGCTGCTTTAGTCCCACAGTATAGCAGTCAAAGTCCAACAGCTCTTTTAACTCTTCGTCCAGTTTCATCACTGTTAGTGTCGCTCCCATCATATCCAGCGAAGTAAAATAATTCCCTACATATGCCTTATGGATCCTGATTCCTTTCTGACTGATAAGCTGCTCGATCTCATTGTAAAGGACATACAGTTCCATGACCGGAGTGGCTCCAAGTCCTGATACCAGCACTGCCACTTCATCCCCGCTTACAAACGGATAGTCCGGCAGTACAATATCTGTCATTCTCCTGGCCATCTTATCTGCAGTCTCAAGTTCGCACACTTCGATCCCCGGTTCTCCGTGATGTCCTATTCCCACTTCCATAGTGCCTTCCTTAATCTCAAAGTTCGGATGGCCGACAGCGGGTAAAGTACAGGGAGTAAGACCGATACCGACGCTTCTTGTATTGTCGATCGCTTTCTGGGCAGCCATGACGACCTCGTCCAGGCCGGCTCCTTTTGCTGCCTTTGCCCCTCTGCATTTCCACATAAGGATTTCTCCTGCAACGCCTCGTCTTTTTTCTTTCTGGTCTTTTGGAGCAGACGCCACGTCGTCATTGGCGACCACAGTCTTTACTTCCAGCCCTTCCTTTTTTGCCATGCGCACTGCCATCTTGACATTCATATTGTCACCGGAATAATTGCCGTAAAGACACGCCACGCCCCTGCCTCCGTCTGCTGCCTTGAACGCATCCAGAAATGCCGCTGCCGTGGGAGATGAACATATCTCTCCTACCGCTGCCGAATCGCACATATTTTTGCCCACATATCCGATAAATGCCGGCTTGTGTCCGGAGCCGCCGCCTGTTACCACTCCTACTTTACCGTCGACAGGCGCGTTTTTTGCCGCCAGCACTCTGGAATGAGCCGTGGGCTTTACTATTTCAGGATGTGCTTTCACGAATCCCGAAAGCATCTCGTCTACAATATGATCTGGATCGTTGAGTATTCTCTGCATGTGATCATCTCCTTTTCTTATGCTGAACTCTTTTCTATTTGATCGTATATCCGCCGTCGATCAGAAGATTATGCCCCGTTATCCTCGCTGCGCCCCTGCTGCAGAGGAACGCGATCACAGAAGCTATTTCTTCCGGCTCTGCAAAGCGCTCTGCCGGGATTTCCTTTTTGAACGCGTCTCCGACCGGGCCATCCCAGGCCTTATGTCCCAAAGCTGTAAGGACGACAGTCGGAGCCACTGCATTGACGCGGATCCCGTATTTCCCCCATTCCATTGCAAGTACCTTTGTCATGGCGATAATACCGCCCTTGGCCGCACAGTATGCCACATGCTTATCCAGTCCTACTACCCCTGCCTGTGAAGCAATATTCACGATACTGCCGTTGATCTTATTATCGATCATATATTTTCCGACGACCTGAGCCATGAAGAAGCTTGCGGACAGATTGATATCTATCGTACGGCTCCAGTATTCCTCGCTTAAAATCTCTGCGCTTTCAAGAGCCACGATCCCGGCGCAGTTCACAAGGATATCGATCTGGCCGAACGCTGCCGCGCCCTCTTCCACGACTCTCTTTCTGTAAGCGCCGTCGCATATGTTCCCTGCGATTCCTTTTGCGCGGTCTTTGCCCATGCTTTCGGCGATCCTGTCAACTTCAGGGTTAAGGTCTGCCAGTACGACACTGGCGCCCTGCTTTAAAAAATATTCAGCCGTAATATTGCCGCTGCCTGCCGCACCTCCTGTAATCAGCGCTGTCTTTCCTGCCAGTCCCATATCCATCTTCATGATGTCTTCTTTTGAATAATTCGGCAGCATTTCGTTCATCCTCCTTCCTATAATGTCAAGCCTAAAATCATTGATTTTTCAGGCTTTTTCTAACTTGTTGCCTCATATAAACAGAGCTAAAAGTGATGAACAGTCATAGTATCTTGTACTGAATAGCCATAGATGGGT
>CALWAR010000010.1 GCA_944375765.1 uncultured Mediterraneibacter sp.
ACGGGGGAATCCTGGACGACGGCAGACATATGGAGCGGGAACGGGGAACCGCGCAGGGGAACGGAGCCGGCCCGATACTTGCAAATGTCTATCTGCATTATGTACTGGATAACTAGTTCGACGTAATCGTAAAGAGACAATGCAAAGGCGAATGCTATCTGATCCGCTATTGTGATGATTTTGTCTGTTGTTTTCAGAATCAATATGAAGCAGAAGTATTCAGACAGAGGCTGGAAGAACGCTTCAGGAAATATGGACTGGAGCTGGCGGAAGAAAAGACGAAAATTTTAGAGTTCGGGAGGTTTGCCAGGCAGAACCGAAAAGCAAGAGGAGAAGGAAAACCAGATACCTTTGACTTCCTTGGTTTCACGTTTTATTGCGGAATGGACGGAAAGAAACAGTTTTACCGTTGTAGGGTAAAGACCAGTAAGAAGAAATTCCGCAGTAAGATCAGGGCAATGAAAGAATGGATTAAAGCACATAGAGCAATGCCATTGGAACAGATATTTAAAACGGTCAATGCAAAACTGCGAGGACACTATCAGTATTATGGAGTGACAGACAATACAAGAGAAGTGAAAAACTTCCAGATGCAGACAAAATGGCTATTGTTCAAGTGGCTCAATCGGAGAAGCCAGAAAAGAAGTTATAGTCTGGATGCATTCTTTAATGGACTGCTCAGGACATTTCCAATGCTTGAACCAAGTATCAAAGTGAGTTTGTTTTACAGATAGAGTACGAAATATAGAGTGAAAAGCCGTATGCGTTAATAGCGCACGTACGGTTTTGTGTAGGGATATGGGGAGTAATCCCCATATCTACTAGAGAGATTCACAGGCAGGCCGAAAAAGAGTATGATCCGGTTCTGTACAGAACAGAAAGGAGGACATTATGTCAGTAAAAGGTGCAGTGATGGTTCCCCATCCGCCGCTGATCGTGCCGGAGATCGGGCACGGAGAGGAGCGTGAAATACAGGCTACGATAGATTCTTATCATCGTGCCGCGCAGAAGATCGCAGAGTGGAAGCCGGATACAGTTGTTGTGATCTCGCCCCATTGCACGATGTATGCGGACTATTTTCACATTTCTCCGGGAAGCGTGGCCAGGGGGGATTTCGCCCGGTTCCGCGCGCCGCACGTAAAGTTTCGGGCAGATTATGATACAGAGTTGGTGGAAATGCTCTGTCAGGAAGCGGAGGCAAGAGATATCCCTGCGGGGACACTGGGAGAGCAGGACAGAAGTCTGGATCATGGAACGATGGTACCGTTGTATTTTGTTGGTCAGTACGCTGCGGACTATAGACTGGTGCGCATTGGCCTGTCAGGTCTGCCGCTCACGAAGCATTACGAGCTGGGACAGTGCATCAGAAAGGCGGCGGAACTTCTGGAACGGGATGTGGCAGTGATCGGCAGCGGCGATTTGTCTCATAAGTTAAAGGAAGACGGGCCCTACGGATTCCAGAAAGAGGGGCCGGAGTATGACGGTCGGATCATGGATGTGATGGGACGGGCTGCATTTGGGGAATTGTTTGATTTTCCGGAGAGCTTCTGTGAGAAAGCGGCGGAGTGCGGACACCGGTCGTTTACGATCATGGCGGGAGCCCTGGACGGACTTGCGGTGGAGACGGAGAAACTTTCTCATGAGGGCACGTTCGGCGTCGGGTATGGAGTGTGTATCTATGAAGTAACGGGCAGAGATACGGACAGGTATTTCCTGGAAGAATACCGGCAAAGAGAAGAGGAAAAGGCAAGAGCGCGGAAAGAATCAGAGGATCCCTATGTCCGGCTTGCACGGCAGACGATAGAGACTTATGTGAAAACTGGCAGGAAGATCTGTGTACCGGAAGATCTGCCGGAAGAGATGTATGCCCGCCGCGCTGGAGTGTTTGTATCGCTGAAAGAAGACGGCAGACTCAGGGGCTGTATAGGCACGATCGCTCCCGTGAGTGGCAGCATAGCGGAGGAGATCATAGAAAACGCCGTAAGCGCGGCCGCAAAGGATCCCAGATTCCATGCAGTAGAACCGGAAGAACTTGAACGTCTCGTGTACAGTGTGGATGTACTGGGAGATACAGAAAAGATCAGTTCGACGGGGGAGCTGGATGTAAAGCGTTATGGCGTTATCGTGAGCAGAGGCTACAGACGGGGACTGCTCCTGCCGAACCTTGAGGGAGTGGACACAGTAGAGGAGCAGATCGGGATCGCCAGGCAGAAAGCCGGTATTCCGGAAGACGCTGAGGATGTCAATCTGGAGCGCTTTGAGGTGGTGAGACATTACTGATGAATTGGGAAAAGCATGGAAAAGGCGCAGAAGAATCCGTCGCCATGGGTGTCTGTCCGGTTTGTTTTCATCACTGCAGCCTGAGAGAGGGGCAGTACGGCAGATGTGGGGCAAGAAAGAACGTAAACGGCAGCATCATCTGCGATAATTATGGAAAAGTGACGGCGCTGGCCCTCGATCCTATCGAGAAGAAGCCGCTGAGACATTTCTGCCCGGACAGCCTTATCCTGTCTGTGGGAAGCTACGGCTACAATCTGTCCTGTCCTTTCTGCCAGAATTATGAGATATCCATGACCAGGTCAGAGCGTGCACGGACGGATGCAGTATCCGGCGGACGAACAGGTCCGGGAAATATGAAAGATAAAGATAATGAGGCTGCGGCCTGTACGCGGCAGCCGGACTGGCGCAGGATGAAGCCGGAAGAGATCGCGGATCTGGCGGAGAGCGGCCGTGGCAGTGGAAATATCGGCGTGGCGTTTACCTACAACGAACCCCTTGTCGGCTATGAGTTCGTCCGCGATACGGCCCGGCTTGTGCATGAGAGAGGGATGAAGAACGTGCTGGTCACAAACGGCACGGCAGAGCTGTCTGTGCTCGAAGAGATCCTGCCGTATATCGACGCTATGAATATCGACCTGAAAGGATTTACAGAGGGATATTATCGGAAACTGGGCGGGGATCTTGAGACGGTCAGGCAGTTTATCAGAAAGGCGGCGCGGGGATGCCATGTGGAACTGACAACCCTGATCGTGCCGGGAGAGAATGACTCTGTAAGGGAGATGGAGCAGGAGGCGGAGTGGATTGCATCGGTGAGTCCGGATATCGTGCTCCATGTGACAAGATTCTTTCCGCGATACCGGATGACAGACCGGGAAGCCACGGATGTGAGAGCAGTGTACCGTCTGCGGGATGCGGCGGGGAAGTATCTGAACTATGTGTATACGGGGAACTGCTGACAGCTTCCCGGCAGCAGTCCGGTCCATGCCGTATGCAAAGCCGCCCGGACTGCCGGAATGCTGCATGCCATGCGGACGGCGCAGTATTGATCCGTCTGCTATGGGAGAGTTTATTTGCTGTGTTTCTTCAAAGCGTTCAGGATATCTTCTGCTCTATTCGATGCGGCATAGATCTGATGCTCCGGTTCGTGGATATCTTCCAGATAATGGGCGTCAGAACAGCAGATCACATTGCATTGTTCAAAGTAAGGATGCTCACGCCGGATACGGTGCAGATTTTTAAAATCATGGAACTCCGCGCAGGTAAACGTACTGCCCGGCGGCACGAAGCCCAGATTGGAGATAAGGCTTGTGGAGCTCTTGTCTACATGGGCGGGATAGGCGATCCCGTGGTATGATTCTACCAGCGCAAATACATCGTCAAAGGCGATGGAAGTCGCGTTGATCAGAAGATTTTCCACAGTGCCCGTCACCTCGTCCCGTTCATTCATGATCTGCTGCTTCCCGAAGATATCCTCACGGTTAGGGACAGGGAGCAGTTTTTCATACACAAGAGCGTCGAATGAGAGAGCGTCATCCAGTGATGCAAACAGGCAGACTACATGGACTTCCTCTTCTGTAGTGAGCTCCATGCCGGGTATCACGGTCACTCCGTAGTTTGCTCCGTGATACATGGCGGCAGGACAGTTTTTACATGTATTGTGATCCGTGAGAGCGATTACATCCAGTCCTTTGACCGCGGTCATGCCGGTCAGATTTGCAGGCGTCATGTCGTCGTCTCCGCACGGGGAGAGACAGGAGTGGATATGAAAGTCGTAATAAAGTGGGATCATGCTCCGCTCGCCTCATATATCACAAGAGCGATATCGAATACCGGCAGTTCAGTCGCGAGGATGCAGACCCCTTCTTCCTCGGCCTTTGCCAGCGTTCCATCGTCCAGAGAGATCCCCTCTGCAAGTACGATACATGCCACATCAGCGAGCGTCGCTACGGCGAGGGTGTTTTTATTTCCCATGACAGTCACCCATACACTGTCAGCAGGAGCTTTTCCCATTGCGATGCTCAGGAGGTCGCAGCAGAATACTTTTGAGATCTCGCGGTCCGGATTTCCTTTTACCAGTACCTTACATTCAGGAAGTTCTAATACTGTCTGCAGTTTCATGTCTTTTTGACTCCTTTCTCTTTAAGAGCTACCGCTGGGTGCCGGGCACCCCGAAAGAAGCGAGCTCAGTTGTCAGTTCTCTTATATATCTGTTAAGCAGTTCATCCTCTTCATCGGACAATGGACTTCCCGCTTTCTTTCCCTGTGTCAGCGCTTCGATCCTCCGCGAGAGATCTGCGATGTTCGACCGGAGGACATAGATGCAGTCATTGGGAGCAGCTTCGCCCCGCACGATATCCTCCGCCAGCGTCTGGCAGGTCGGGGCTCCGCAGGAACCGCAGTCGAGTCCGGGAAACATGGCAGTGAGCTGTTCCACGTAGCTCATCATTTTCAGGCTTTCCTTGAATGTATTGCCAAGGCGGAAGACCGGTTCGTATTCTACATCGTCCGCCCAGTACATATTTCTGATCTCAGGATTGTCCTCAAGATGATTTTTGGATACCGGCTGATATTTGGTCAGACGTTTCGTCTTCGTCATGGCGATGTAGGCGTTCTCGACCGTGAGCGTGCCTCCCACGCATCCGCCGTTGCATGCGTTGAGCTCGACGAAAGTGAGTCCGTGAAGCTTTTCATCTTCCAGCTCTTCGAGCACTCTCAGGATATTAACGATACCGTCCGCAGCCAGGTAATTGTCCACAAGAAGTCCTCCGACCTCCCCGCCGGCGTTGCTCCAGCCGATGCCGATGCGCCCGGAGTGAGAGAGAGGCTTCAACTGGCTTTCATCGTGCTTCATATGGGGGAGCAGGAGCGGATAGACGTCTTTGATCGCCACCACGTTGTCAATGTTGCTGTGCTCAATGCCGAGGGGAGCCTTGGCATATGAGACTTTGGACGGACACGGCGAGATAAAGATGATCCCGATCTCTTCCGGCTTCAGACCGGTCTTTTTCATAGCGCGGGCTCTTGCGATCTCCGCAGCTACCTCTACCGGAGCTTTTATAGGAAGAAGGCGCGAGATGAGCGAGGGGAATTTCACTCTTATCAGCCGGATGACCGACGGACAGGCGGAACTGATAAAAGGCGTCTCATCCATATGCTCTTTTATGTATTCTCTGGAGGCCTCGGATACAAGCTCCGCAGCGGCGCTCACCTCATATACGTCGTCAAACCCCAGTTTCAGCAGGGCGTTCAGGACGATATCTACGTTCGTCAGATTATTGTACTGCGCATAGAGCGATGGGGCCGGAAGCGCGACCGTATATTCAAAGTTATTGATGACGGAGAGCGGATCATAGACCGGGATTTTGGCATGGTGCGGGCAGTAGCGGATGCATCTGCCGCAGTCGATACAAAACTTGTCTATGATATGTGCTTTTCCGTTATGTACCCGGATCGCCTGGGTAGGGCAGTACTTAATACAATTGATGCACCCCTGGCAGGAGGATTCCCGCAGACGCACAGAGCGCATGAATTTATTATTGTTGTCCACAGACATCCCCTCCTTTCCTTGTGAATAGCCGTGTTTCTCACGGCATAAAGGTATACCCTTGTGGTGTTTCCTTGTGAATAGCCGTGCTTTACAGGTTGACTTTCATTGTAATAGTCGTTCCCTGTCCGACGACCGTATCTATTTCCATCTCGTCTGTAAAGCGTTTCATATTCGGCAGCCCCATACCTGCTCCGAATCCGAGAGAGCGCACTTCTTCACGGGCGGTTGAGAAGCCCTCCTGCATGGCTTTGTCGATATCGGGGATGCCGGGCCCCTGGTCAGCCAGAACCATGGTGATATCTGTGTCTGATATCGTGACCGTGATCGTGCCGCCATTGGCGTGGATGACCATATTGATCTCGCCCTCATACATGGCGATGGCGGTCTTCCGTATGGCTTCGCTGCTGACGCCGAGCATTTTCAGCTTGTTCTTCACGGAACTGCTCGCTTCGCCTGCGCGGGTGAAATCGTCTCCGTCTATGATGTAGGTAAATATAAGCTGATCTTCCATTCAGGCACCTCCTCGCAGTCCGTTCTCATACAGAATGCCGCAGGTGGTGAACATAAAGTGTTCCGTCGCCAGGACAGCGATGGACTTGCCTCTCGCCAGCGCCAGCATGTTCTCATCAGGCATCTTGCCGCGGACAAAGATGATGCAGCAGATATCAAGCATCTCCGCAGTGCGGACGACCTGCGGATTGCACAGCCCTGTGATCAGTACAGAACACTGCCCGCAGTAAGCGAGAACATCGCTCATCATATCGGCCGAAAAAACAAATTGTACGTCCAGGTCGGCAAGCTCCTCGCCATAGAGAAATTTTGCCTCCAGGACTTCCTGCATTTCTCTGATAGTCATGATCGTTTCCTCATATCTCCTAAAAAAATGGCAACAGTTCAGCGCTCAGCTCATCTGCCTGTCAGTCGCCGGATTCTTATGCGAGCATAAATCCGTCTCCTGACGTCAGATGGCTGGCAGTAACAGTTCAGCCCGCGCCATTCGTAAAACCGCACTTCGTGCTTACTGCGGCTGTCGCCGTTGTTTTACTCATTGACGGGCGCTCAGCTCATCTGCCTGTCAGTCGCCGGATCCTTATGCAAGCATAAATCCGTCTCCTGACGTCAGATGGCTGAACTGTTATAACAACGTTTCTCTGTCTCAGTCAGTATAACATTTGAAAATCCAAAAAGCAATAATCGTGTAAACGGCATGGGTACAGAAAGTTTTTTTGTTGAAAATCAACGGTATAAAAAGTCGAAAATATATGCAGATCATATTTTTGTCGGTGAATATATACAGAAAATTTACAAATTTCGAGTAGCATGTTGTGAATTCGTATGATATGATTGACTTAATGAGCATAAAACAGGTAACAGTTCAGCCCGCGCCATTCGCAAAATCGCACTCTGTGCTACTTGCGGCTGTCGTCGTTGCTTTGCTCATTGACAGGCGCTCGGCTCATCAGGAATAGAGCGGACCGATTCTTATGCAGGCATAAAGCGACCTTGCTCATCCCTGATGGCTGAACTGTTACCAAAACAGAAGTGGAGGTTGAAGAATGGCAGCTAAGAAAGGAACAGTTCCATTTTCCGGGACGAAAGAGCAGGAAGAAGCTCTTATGAAAGCGATCGGTGAGCTGAAAAGCGAAAAAGGCGCTCTGATGCCGATCCTGCAGAAAGCGCAGGATATCTACGGCTATCTTCCCTATGAAGTCCAGAAGATGATCTCAGATCAGACGGGTATCCCGATGGAGAAGATTTACGGCGTTGCGACTTTTTACTCGCAGTTTACGCTGAACCCGAAAGGCAGATACAGGATTTCTGTCTGTCTTGGCACGGCGTGTTATGTCAAAGGCTCCGGCGATATCTACAATGCCCTTATAGAGAAGCTTGGAATTGAGGGCGGAGGGTGCACGCCGGACGGAAAGTTTTCCCTGGATGCATGCCGCTGCGTGGGCGCCTGCGGACTCGCACCGGTCATGATGATCAATGATGAAGTCTATGGACGTCTCACTGTAGATGACATAGACGGCATCCTGGCAAAATACGAATAGGCCATGATGCCGGAGATATCTCTGAATATTCTGGATGTCGCTGAGAATTCTGTGCGGGCAAGAGCGGATCTGATAGAGATCACTGTGTCGGTGAAACCAGGAGAAGATACTCTGACAGTCATCATCCGGGACAATGGATGCGGGATGACGGCCGATCAGGCGAAACGTGCGCAGGATCCGTTTTTCACAACGAGAACGACTAGAATTGTAGGTCTCGGGCTCCCGTTTTTTAAGCAGGCAGCGGAGTGCACGGGCGGAAACTTCCGGATCGATTCAGAAAAAGGAAAGGGAACAACAGTACAGGCGGTATTTGGACTGTCCCACATCGACAGGATGCCGCTTGGCGATATCAGTTCCACCATACATACGCTGGTCGTCTTTAACGAGCAGATCGACTTTAAGTATACGTATGAATACGGGGATAAGAGTTTCGTGCTCGATACCCGGGAGATGCGGGAGATGCTGGGGGATGAGATCTCCTTTATGGAGCCTGAGGTCTCTCTGTTTATCTGGGAATACCTGGATACGAATAAAAAAGAAACAGACGGCGGAGCTGAGATATAAGAGAAGCAGTTTGGCTTTGCGAATGGCACAGACTGAACTATTACGAGCTAAGAGCAGAAACAGAAATGGAGGAATCATATGAAATCTCTTGAAGAATTACGTGCGATCAGGGCAAAAATGCAGGGAAAGGTCGGGGTACGCGCGGAGAGCGCCGACCAGACGCGTGTTGTCGTAGGAATGGCCACCTGCGGGATCGCCAGCGGGGCGAGACCGGTCCTGACCGCTCTTTCTGATGCAGTGCAGGAACAGAACTTAAGTGAAAAGATCAGTGTGACGCAGACCGGATGCATCGGACTGTGTCAGTACGAACCGATCGTGGAAGTGATGGAACCGGGAAAAGAAAAAGTGACTTATGTGAAGATGACTCCTGAGAAAGCGCTGGAGGTACTGCGTCTTCACCTGATCGGCGGACAGGTAGTGACAAAATATACCTTAAGCGCCGCTCAGAATGGCGCAAAGCAGTGAAAGGAGGCCTGAGACATTATGTATCGTTCACATGTACTTGTCTGCGGCGGGACCGGATGTACTTCTTCCGGCAGCCAGCGGATCATAGAAAGACTGGAAAAAGAAATAGCGGCGAACGGGCTGTCCGAGGAAGTCGGCGTAGTTAAGACCGGATGCTTCGGGCTGTGCGCGCTCGGGCCGATCATGATCGTGTATCCCGAGGGGACGTTTTATTCTATGGTGCAGGAGGACGACATCCCCGAGATCGTATCCGAGCATCTGTTAAAGGGAAGAGTCGTCACACGTCTGCTTTACGATGAAACGACAAAGACAGACAGGATCATCCCTCTCAATGAGACGAACTTCTATAAGAAACAGCACAGGGTAGCGCTGCGCAACTGCGGCGTGATCAATCCGGAGAATATTGAGGAATACATCGGTACCGGCGGCTATGAGGCGCTTGGCAGCGTGCTGACGGAGAAGACTCCCGAAGATGTGATCGAGATCCTGCTTGAGAGCGGACTTCGGGGAAGAGGAGGAGCCGGATTCCCCACCGGAATGAAGTGGAAGTTCGCCGCTGCAAATGATGCGGATCAGAAGTATGTCTGCTGCAACGCGGACGAGGGAGATCCGGGAGCTTTTATGGACCGTGCGATCCCCGAGGGAGATCCCCATGCAGTGCTTGAGGCGATGGCTATCGCCGGCTATGCGATCGGAGCGTCGCAGGGTTATATCTATGTGCGCGCCGAGTATCCCATCGCGGTGAAACGTCTTGAGATCGCGATCAACCAGGCCAGAGAGTACGGTCTGCTGGGGAAAAATATATTTGACAGCGGATTTGATTTTGATATCGAATTAAGACTCGGCGCAGGAGCGTTCGTCTGCGGCGAGGAGACGGCGCTCATGACGTCGATCGAGGGCAACAGAGGCGAGCCCCGTCCCCGTCCGCCGTTCCCGGCGCTCAAAGGACTGTTTCAGAAGCCTACGATCTTAAACAACGTGGAGACTTATGCGAACATCCCGCAGATCATCGTCAACGGACCGGAGTGGTTCGCATCTATGGGAACAGAGAAGTCGAAAGGAACGAAAGTGTTTGCCCTGGGCGGAAAGATCCATAATACCGGACTTGTAGAGGTGCCCATGGGAACAACGCTCAGAGAGATCGTAGAGGAGATCGGCGGGGGAATCCCGAACGGCAAAAAATTCAAGGCGGCTCAGACCGGAGGTCCGTCCGGCGGATGTATTCCGGCCGAGCATCTCGATGTGCCGATCGACTACGACAATCTAAAGGAGATCGGCTCCATGATGGGATCCGGCGGACTGATCGTCATGGACGAGGACACCTGTATGGTGGATATCGCGAAGTTCTTCCTGGAGTTTACAGTGGATGAGTCGTGCGGCAAATGTACGCCGTGCCGGATCGGTACGAGACGTATGCTCGAGATCCTTGAAAAGATCACAAAAGGTCAGGCTACGATGGAAGATCTGGATAAACTGGAGGAACTGTGTTATCATCTGCAGTCGAATTCTCTCTGCGCTCTCGGACAGACGGCGCCTAATCCGGTGCTTTCCACACTGCGCTACTTCAGAGATGAATATATCGCGCACATTGTTGACAAGAAATGTCCGGCGGGAGTCTGTAAGGATCTTCTTCAGTACAAGATCGATCCGGACAAGTGCAAGGGCTGTACGCTCTGTGCGAGGACCTGTCCGGCGGATGCGATCAGCGGTTCGGTAAGAGAAGTACATATGATCGATTCCGAGAAGTGTATAAAGTGCGGCGCCTGCATGGAGAAATGCCGGTTCGACGCGATCTACAAAGAATAAGGGAGGGCAGTGAGAATGGAAAATGTAAATTTAAAGATAAACGGCTTGAATGTAACTGCGCCCGCGGGTTCTACGATCCTGGAAGCGGCTCAGGCGGCGGGGATACGCATCCCGACGCTGTGCTATTTAAAGGAGATCAACGAGATCGGCGCATGCCGCATGTGCGTGGTAGAAGTAAAAGGAGCGAGGAATCTGGCGGCCGCCTGCGTCCATCCCGTTTCCGAGGGTATGGAGGTGCAGACAAATACAAAGAGACTGCTTGATTCCAGAAGAAGAACGCTGGAACTCCTTTTGTCCAATCATGATAAGAAATGTCTCTCCTGCGTGCGCAGCGGGCAATGTGAACTGCAGGAACTCTGCCAGGAGCTGGGCGTGACGGACGAGGATTATTTCGCCGGCGAGACGCCGCACTATGAGCTGGACGAGAGTGCGGTACATATGGTTCGCGATAATAATAAATGTATCCTCTGCCGGAGATGTTCCGCAGTCTGTGAAAAAGTACAGAGCGTGGGCGTCATCGGACCGAATAACAGAGGTTTTGCCACATTTATCGGCTCTCCGTTCGATATGGGACTGGGAGATACGAGCTGCGTATCATGCGGACAGTGTATCTCTGCATGTCCGACGGGAGCGCTCTACGAGAAGAGCAGCATCGACGAGGTACTTGAGGCGATCGCCGATGAGACCAAACATGTCGTCGTACAGCCGGCTCCGTCCGTGCGCGCGGCGCTGGGCGAGGAGTTCGGCTGTACGATGGGGACAGACGTAGAGGGCAAGATGGCGGCGGCTCTGAGAAGAATCGGGTTCGATAAAGTGTTCGATACGGATTTCAGCGCGGATCTTACCATTATGGAGGAAGCGCACGAGTTCCTCGACCGTGTGAAAAACGGCGGCGTCCTGCCGATGATGACGTCGTGTTCTCCGGGATGGATCAAATACTGCGAGCATTATTATCCGGATCAGCTTGAGCACCTGTCAAGCTGTAAATCACCGCAGCAGATGTTCGGAGCCATAACTAAGACTTACTATGCAGAGAAGATGGGGATCGCGCCGGAAGATATCGTATGCGTCAGTGTTATGCCATGTACGGCGAAGAAATTCGAGATCCGAAGAGACGATCAGTATGCAGCCGGAGTGCCGGACGTCGACATTTCCATTACTACGAGAGAACTGGCGCGTCTCATCCGCAAGGTAGGCATTGATTTTCGCAGTCTGCCGAATGAGGGATTCGACGATCCGCTCGGGGAATCCTCAGGCGCGGGCGTTATCTTCGGCGCCACGGGCGGCGTGATGGAGGCGGCCCTGCGCACCGCAGTAGAAGAGCTGACCGGCGAGACGCTTCAGAAAGTGGACTTTACAGAAGTGCGCGGCACAGAGGGGATCAAGGAGGCCGTTTACCATGTGGCGGGGATGGATGTGAAAGTCGCGGTTGCATCCGGTCTTTCCAATGCGAAAGTCATTATGGATAAGGTGCGCTCCGGCGAGGCGGACTATCATTTCATAGAGATCATGTGCTGTCCGGGCGGATGCGTGAACGGAGGCGGTCAGCCTCAGGTACATGCGGATGCGCGCAACTTCACGGATGTGAAAGCGATCCGCGCCAAAGCGCTCTACGACAACGACGCGGCAAAGACAATCAGAAAGTCTCATGAGAATCCGTCTATCAAGAGAGTATACAACGAGTATCTGGGAGCGCCCGGAAGTGAGAAAGCGCATCATATCCTGCATACGACCTATGTGAAGCGGACGATCAACTGATTTTTTGTCTGCCATCAGATGGCTGAACTGTTATTATAATCCTGTAAAAATGAAAACAGCAGCGGAATGTGTTCTGGCATTCTGCTGCTGTTTCTTTCGGTAAAATTCTATCGGCAAAAATCCTCTTACCGGACTGCGCGCGGGCTGAAACTCTGTCCATAAACCTCCCCGTCTTTATATCGGATATCCATATAGTCATAGATATTGCTCCCGCCGTCCAAAAGCCCACCGCTGTACGGTGCGATATATTTCAGAACAAGGGAGACGTCCTTTTCGTCTGAGACAGTAACGTCCAGAGAAGAATCGTCATAGACAAATGTCTCTGCGGTATCAGACAGTCCGGAGAGCATATCGCTGTATACTCCGTTCTGCACGGTGTCAGAAGACAGGTGCAGCGTGATGCCTGACACATCTGCAGGATCGATCCTGGTACGTATTGTATATCCGTAATCTTCAAGCAGTGCAAAAGTGTCCGTAAATTCCGGGTACAGATAGAGCTGCGTCAGGGTGACTGTAAGACTGTCGCCGGGATCGGAGAATCCGGCATTATATGAAGCGGTGGTATCGGCGGCGAACTCTTCACTCCCGCCTTGTGAGGGATCCGGCAGATCGACCGCGAGTTCTCCCAGAGGGGATTCACGGACAAATGTATCCGCGCCGACGCTGAGAAGATCGCTTTCATATGCATCGAGGAGCGCCTGCCGCTGTTCCTCTGTCAGCTTCATATCCTGCCATACGCCGTATACGTCCGCCATGGATACGGCTGTCACGGAACTTTTGTCTATGTGGAAGAACGGAAAGAGCTGCTGCCTGTATTCCCTGCTGGCAAGCAGCGTTTCCAGTGCGGCTGCCGCGTCGCTGTATTTCAGGGCATACTGTCTCGTGACGATACGCCCGCCCGGCAGTTTATAGCCGAATACAGCCGTGATATATGAATTCTTATCCGTGCCGTCCGCATCAGAGAGAACATACTGCGGGGTGATCCCGTCTTCAAGATTGTCAATCCCCGACTGTGCCAGATCGTACAGAGTGTCAGTCATATCGCCCGGAGCAAAATACACGGGGCCGGATACAGATAAATCTTCCGTATCCGGATAGGTGAAATGGCCGGAAAAGGGATCCGGGAGGAAGCTGATGCTCTCCACCCTGCTCTTTTCCGGAATATACGTGTCATAGCCCGACAGATCAAACTGGAAAAAGCAGAGGATGAGCATAGCTCCTGCGACCGATATGAGGGACGATCTCCAGCTTTTTAGCAGGAGCCTCAGATCCGTCGTGTATATAAAATCGATCACTGCGCAGAGAATAGCTGCGGCCAGGAGAGTCAGAGGAAACAGCCACCCGTTTCCGTCAAGTATCATCATATTTTTTATCATCAGACTGATATACAGCGCCGTCGGGATACAGATGATCACCTTGACTGCCGGAGAGATCACGGGGAAAGCGATGGCGGTCCCCGCAGCCTCCGACGGGTAGATGCGGTAGAGGAGCACCGCGCCCGCAGTGAACAGGGCAGACATAAGGACTGCCGCCGCCAGAACGGCGATACTCAGTCTCCCGGCCGCACTTGCTTCGAGCAGAGTCATAAATAATCCAAGGGGAGAGAGATAGTCAGCCAGCCTGGAAGACAGCGGAGTGATCTCATCCCAGAAAGTCTTGTAAAATACCGATTCAAGCGCTGTGAGAAGTGTAAGCGTGATGAACGGATATGCGATAACGGTCAGTGCGGCCAGCAGCCCTGTAACGGTCTTTCCGGTCAGCATGAGAGCGAACGTGCCGGCGCTGTAGATCACAAATATTGCCAGCGCTCCGCCCAGAAATGCCTCGGCAGAACGCCCGGCGAGCTGAGCGCTCATTCCCATGTCCGCCGCACTCACTATGATGGTCAGCGCACTGCAGATCACATACGGGAGGAGAACGATGATCAGTCCCGACAGATATACTGAGACAAACCAGGAACCGCGTTTCACCGGCAGGGAGTGGAAGAAGTCCAGCTTTTCTCTGGAATGGATATAGCCGAATCCGGTCAGCGCGGCAAAAACTGACAGCAATGCGATCACAAGCGCGAGATACTGACGGCTCGCTCCGTTGAGCAGCCCCGGCAGATATTCGATGAGTTCCGAGGAACTCCCTGTGTATGTACTCAGATAGAGCATCGTGTATACAGGCATCATGAGAAAGAGGACGATGCACGACAGTGCAGCCAGCCATCCTCTGTGCCTGATATCTTTGCGGATCATCTAAATATAAAAAGAAATCTTTGATGTCATAACCGGCAACCTCCGTTTCGCTGATGAATATTTCTTCGAGAGTGAGGGGCAGGACCTCGACAAAGAGAGGATCCTGTTTCTGTGCAGTGTGGATGACCTCTGATGATCTTCCGCGCACTGTGAGAGTCAGGAGAGATCCTGTCCGCTCCATTTTCAGGACGTGAAGACTGTGAAGAAGTTCCTGTTCCCGGACGGGATCCCGGATGACGCACTGCAGCTTGCATATATTGCACTTGAGCTGATCGAGGTCCTGAGTGAGCAGGAGCTTTCCCTGATGGAGAAGACCGACGCTGTCGCAGAAATCTTCCAGCTCCCTTAAGTTATGGGAGGCGATCACCGGAGTGAAATCGCGGTTCACGATCTCAGAGGCGAACAGACTTTTGACCGCCTGGCGTACCACAGGATCGAGTCCGTCAAATGTCTCGTCGCAGAGCAGATATTTTGTCCCCGCGCACAGTCCGAGCAGGATGGAGACCTGCTTTTTCATTCCTTTTGAAAATGTGCTTATCCTGCGCTTTAAATCCAGGTGGAAGATCCCGGCCAGGGAGTCAAACTGTTTTCTGTTAAACGTGGGATATATTGTCATATAGTAATCCCGCATTTCTCTGATATCTGCATTTTGAAAACAATAAGGTGTATCAGACAGAAAACAGATCTGTGATTTTATGTCCGGGTTTTCATATACGTGTTCTCCGTCTACAACAAGCTCCCCGCTGTCCGGTCTGAGGACGCCTGCGATCATCCGCAGAAGCGTGCTTTTTCCCGCACCGTTGGAACCGGTCAGGCCAAATACCATGCCCTCCCGGATGACGCCGGTCACGTGGTCTACAGCGTGGATATTCTGAAATGTTTTGTCAAGGTCTTTAAGTTCGATCATTTCGACGCCTCCTCTTTGTACAACCTGTCAAGGACTGCAGTGTATTCCGGGTAAGTGATCCCGAGTTCCTTTCCCCGGCTGATGAGCTGTTCTGCCTCCATCAGTAATGCCAGCCTCTCTTTTTTAGCGAGCACGACAGTGTCCGCCACGAAACTGCCACGCCCTTTGACGGGATAGATATATCCCATGTTTTCCAGCAGTGAGAACGCTTTCTGTATCGTGTTCGGGTTGATGGACAGCTCCATGGCCAGCGAGCGGACAGACGGCATCTGACTGCCGGGCGGGAGCGCCCCCTGCAGGATCAGCGACTGAAAACGCCCGGCGATCTGCTCATAAAGGGGCAGCTTGTTCTGATAATCGATCGTGATCATAGTCTCCCTCTTCTCTTATAAACTGTTTTAAGTGTACTAATATATATAGTACACCAAATATACCATGGTCAGTGTGGAAAGTCAATTCAGGGATCCTTTATGGGGTACTTAAAAGGGAAGAGTACGCTAATGATATATGACAGACATCCCAAATTGCAGAGCAAATGGGATGAAGCGTTAGATGCTATAAAGAAATACATAAGAGAGCAGGCAGAAGAGCCGAGAAAAGAAGATTCAAGAAGTGCCGCGTGCTTAAATATCTTTTTGACCAATCCTTTTCTCACCATCTTCCGTTTCTCCTCTGGAATCTGAATACTTGCTATACATCAGCTTCCCTATATAAGCAGCCGCCACAAACAATACATACTGGATAAAAAAGCTCTCTTTCTCCATAAAAATATTTTTGTTATTTGTATGAAAAATGATAAGAGCATATATATTGTAAGGTATAAATATTCCGCTCCAGATGATATTTAGTAAATAGCGATCGGCTTTATTTGAAGTTCGAATCACCACCATCATCATCACGTTTATAAAAATATTTGCATATGTGTAATGATTCTGAAAGACAAGCGCCTCAAAAACCGCAAATAAGAAGTTGACACCTGATAAAAAAATTGAAATTCTTCTCATAATTTATCACTATCCTTTCTCGCCCTTATATACAGGATATTTTAAAGATCGCTTAAGCCTCATTTCCCTGGATACAACTTCAATATCCATTATTCTATCAGGCGCTATAGCAAATGTAGCCGTAACGGCCGCCCCACTTTTATTTACATTTTGCTTCTGCAAAATATGTTCGATTTCCACAACTTTCATACGCAATTCTTTCTCTGTCATTTGTAGATACATCTTATCATTTATCCGCTCCTACCCTCAACAAACCTGTGCTATTTGTTACTTTATCCGTGCTCTTTGTGTTATATATAGAAAATAACAAGGAGAGCTCGAGCATGTCAATTCAAGGATCCGGTTGACGGAATCCCGTGGGTGGGATATAATAGAAAAGGCATAAAAAGAGCCGTGCACTATGGGAGGACAGAATATGGGGATTTATTTGAATCCGGGGACCGATCAGTTTGAAGAAACCGTAAGATCGGAAATCTATGTAGATAAAACAGGACTGCTCCGTTATACAAACAGTGTTGTGAATACAATGCAGAAATATATCTGTGTCAGTCGTCCGAGACGTTTCGGTAAATCCGTAACGGCAGCTATGCTGGCTTCTTACTACAGCCGTCAGTGCGATTCGGAAAAATTATTTCTGCCCTTTGATATCGCAAAAGATGAATCCTTTAAAAAATATCTGAACAGATACGATACCATTTTCCTGAATATGCAGGAATTTTTGAGCCGGAGCCATAATATCCGGGAGCTGATCGGACGTGTCAAACGGATCGTGATCCGGGACCTTAAAAATCTGTATCCTGATGTAGATTATTACGACGATACGGATCTGAGTGAATCTATGCAGGATGTATATGCGCAGACCAGATGTCCGTTTATTATCATTATTGATGAATGGGACTGCATTTTCCGGGAATATAAGCAGGACAGAGAAGCACAGGAAACCTATCTGGATTTCCTCAGAGATCTTCTGAAAGATAAAAGCTATATCCATCTGGTATATATGACCGGGATCCTGCCGATCAAAAAATATGGGACGCACTCTGCCCTGAATATGTTTGATGAATTTTCCATGATCGATCCGGGACCTCTGGCGTCCTATGTAGGGTTTACGGAAGATGAAGTGCGGGAATTGTGCAGCCGGTATGGGATGGATCCTGAAGAGGTGAAAAGCTGGTATGACGGTTATTCTTTCCGTGATGTTCCGTCTGTTTACAGTCCCCGTTCTGTAGTGAACTGTATGCGTTTCAGGAAGATCGGGAATTACTGGAATCAGACGGAGACATTTGAAGCGCTCCAGATGTATATCGATATGAATTATGAGGGATTGAAAGATGATGTACTCAGCATGATCGCCGGCGAGAAAGTTTCTGTTAATACCGGGAACTTCACGAACGATATGATCACGTTTCGGACAGAGGATGATGTCCTGACGCTTCTGATCCATCTCGGATACCTCGGATACAGTGATATGGATAAAACTGTTTTTATACCGAACAGTGAAGTGCGGACGGAGTATGTAAATGCAGTGTCCGTATCGGACTGGGGAGAGATCTCCAAAGCGTTAAAGGAATCGGCAGATACATTAAATGCAATCTGGCAGAAACGGCCGGAACTGGTGGCGGAAAGGCTTAGACAGGCACATTTTGAAACGTCGCATATTCAATACAATGATGAGAATGCATTGAGTTATACAATTTCACTTGCACTCTATGCGGCAAGGAATTTTTATACAGTCTACAGGGAGTTTCCGGGCGGAAAAGGCTTTGCGGATCTGTTTTTTATTCCCAGAAAGCAGTTTGCGGATAAACCTGCTCTTGTCGTGGAATTAAAATGGAATAAAAGTGCAAAAGGAGCGGTGGAGCAGATCAGGCGCAGGGAGTACTGCAGGAGTCTGTCGGAGTATCAGGGAAATCTGCTGCTTGTCGGAGTAAATTACGATAAAGACACAAAGGAGCATACATGTAAGATCGAGGAATATGAAAAAGAATAGCGTAATCCTACAGCAGAGCGGTCATTTCTAAACGTTTGACTTGTGAATCCGGCAAAATGGTGGTATGATGTACTTCGTTGTAAAGTAATACACAGATAATAAAACAGAATACGGAAAGGAAACGAGAGAACGTGACCTATAGAGAAGCAAGGGTATATTTGGACGATATGTCGAAATACGGAAGTGTACTTGGCTTGGAGACGATTCGAGGTCTGTTGCGTGAACTTGGGGATCCCCAGGATGACTTGAAGTTCATACATATTGCAGGAACGAATGGCAAGGGATCTGTGCTTGCATACACTTCGATGATATTGAGTGAGGCAGGATACAGGATCGGGCGGTATGTTTCACCGACAGT
>CALWAR010000011.1 GCA_944375765.1 uncultured Mediterraneibacter sp.
ATTCCAGTTATTCCATGGATGATAAATACACCCCTGCACAGCCGGAGTCTGTGGACTATATTACGGAAAACTACACATATTCTGTCCAGAGTATGGACGGGATGGGGTGGACGTTCTATATCTACCGTCCTACAGAAGTTATAACAGAATCTGTGTGGCTCCTTATCGCAAGAAATATACCGATTGTTGTCATCTGTATTATCCTGCTGGTGCTTGTCGGCTATGTGTTCTCCAGACGGATGGTCTCCTGTCTGGAGCGCCTGACGGAGAATATGAATCAGATCCATCTGGGTTTCCGAAAGGTGACGGTCACAAGTAATTCCAATGATGAAGTGGGCGTGCTCATCCGCTCGTTCCGCCGGATGATGGATCAGATCAACCACCTGATTTCGGAGGTATATGAGGGGAAGATCAAACTTCAGAACAGTGAGATGAAGGCCCTGCAGGCGCAGATTAATCCTCATTTTCTCTATAATTCCCTGTCCATCATCAATTGGAAAGCGCTTGAGGCGGGGGAGGACGAGATCAGCAAAGTGACACTGGCGCTGTCGACCTACTACCGCACGAGCCTGAATCGCGGTGAGACGATGACGACAGTTGAGAACGAGATCAGCAATACAAGAGCTTATCTGAAAATACAGCTGGTTATGCATGACAACAGCTTTGTTGTGAATGAAGAGGTCGATCCGGAAATATCCGGGTATGAGATTCCGAAGCTGATCCTTCAGCCTCTTGTGGAAAATGCGATCGATCATGGGCTTGATATGTCAGAGAACGAGGAGAAAAGTCTGTATGTCGGGGCAGCGCAGGATGGCAATTTTCTGGTATTCACAGTGCGCGATAACGGCATTGGCATGGAGCAGCAAAAGGCGGATGAGATTCTTACATATCAATCATCGGGGTATGGTGTAAGAAATGTGTATGAGCGGATACAGGTCCTGTATGGAGAAACGGGTTCGATGAAAGTGACGAGCAGCCCCGGTAAGGGTACGGAGGTAAAGATAAAAATTCCGAAGAAAGCAGGAAAGAAAGCATAATGAAAAGACGCGTATTACAACTGGCAGCCCTGATGGCTGCGTTGATACTCCTTTTTGCCGGCTGTTCCGGCAGCGGATCCGGTCAGGGCAGCGGTGACACAGAAACCGTTGAAAGCTCAGATCATTCAGGAGCTGCAGAGCCTGAGACGGATCAGGCAGCATGGGAAGAGGCTGCACACACGCCGCTGGGGAAATATCCGGAGACAGTCGAGTACACTCTCGGCAAGATCTCGGGGGCGAACAATTCCAATCTGCCCGCCGGGGATACTTATGAAGACAACGCTTATACGAGATATCTCAAAGAAGTCCTGAATATCCAGAATGAAGATATATTTGAACTGGAGGCAGGCGGCTCTTACGAGGAAGCTCTCGAGATGAGTATAGCAGACCGGTCGATTCCCGACGTGCTTGTAGTAAACGGCAGGGATAATCTGGAGAAACTTGTGAAAGCCGGGCTTGTGGAAGATCTGACCTCGGTCTATAAAGAATGTACAACGGATGTTATAAAAGAGATGTATGCCAGCTACGGCGAAGACCTGCTGGGCTCTGCTACATTTGACGGGAAACTCTATGCTTTTCCCAATACAGCTATCGATGACGGACATATGCTCCTCTGGCTTCGAGCTGATTGGATCAGAGAACTGGGACTTGAAGAGCCCCAGACGATGGATGAGGCGATGCAGATCATCAAGGCTTTCGTAGAAAACGATATTGCCGGGGACGGAAACACAGTGGGTTTGGCCTGCAGTACGGGACTTATTGCAGGTTCCAGTGAGACTTACGGAGTAGACGGAATATTTACCAAGTTCGGATCGGCGCCGGAGAAATGGATCCTTGACGATGAAGGAAATGTGGTGTACGGTTCTGTCACTTCCGAGACAAAAGAAGCGCTGCGGTACCTGAATCAGCTCTATCAGGACGGTATACTGGATTCCCGTTTCCTGCTGCGCAAGACAGATAATATCGATGAATTGCTCATAAACGGATACTGTGGCGCTGCTTTCGGACGGTGGTGGGCGCCCAACAATCCGCTGAGCCTGTCCTACAGCGAGGATAACAGTGCAGAGTGGAAGCCGTATCTTTTCGCAGAAGACGTGCAGGATGAACCGCAGACTTTTGAGTCATATGACGAATGGATGTATGTAGTCGTTCGCAAAGGATATGAGCATCCGGAGATCGTCGGGAAATATGTGAGCGCTATCTTTGATTATTCGAGATATGAGGATGATCATTATGCATCAGAGGTAAACGATTATTTTTCGATTAACGTGGATCCGACTGCAAGACCCATGAATATCAATGTGGATTACATAGACGCCCTGTACCGCTGCGGGGACAATCTGCAGAAAGCACTGGACGGCGAGATGAGCGTGACGGAACTTTCCGGACTTGAGAAGTCATATTATAACACCTGTAAATCTTATCTGAACGGAAATCTGACGACAGCCAACGGCTGGGCGGCGTATGCTTCAAGGATTCAGGCTGTGGAGGTGCTTGACAGTATCGGTACGAGGAAGAAGCCCGCGATTTCCCTTGGAGCCGCAGACGCGGAGATCCCGCAGAATCTGCAGGATCTGGAATCGGCGGCTTTCCTGAAGATCATAGCAGGAGAGGAGCCGGTGGACTATTTTGACACCTTTGTACAGGAGTGGTATGCTGGCGGAGGAGAAGAACTGACAGAGAATGTGAGGGATTCTTATCAACAAACACAACTGGTTTCGGAATAAATGGCAGCAAACATATTTGAGAGAAAGGAGCCGACATGGGATATTTTTATTTTACCCGTCATGGACAGACGGTATGGAATGTAGAAAATAAGATATGCGGAGCAACAGATATTGAACTGACAGAGAAGGGACATCGTCAGGCGGCGGAGCTTGCCGAACGAATACTGCAGGAGGGCGTTCACATTGATGAGATCATCTGTTCTCCGCTGATGCGCGCGGCGGACACTGCGAAGCATATCTCGGAAATAACGGGAGTCCCCATGCGTGTCGAGCCGAGACTGAAAGAACAGAATTTCGGGAAATATGAATCCACACCGCGCAACGGGGAAGAGTTCCAGCACGCCAAGACTTGTTTTGCCAACAGCTATGAGGGCGGGGAGTCCATGATCCGCTTTTGTCAGAGAATCTATAATTTATTAGATGACGTCAGACAGGAAGCGGATGGGAAAGTCTATCTCATGGTCGCCCACAACGGAGTTGGCAGAGCTGTCCAGTCCTATTTCACGGACATGACGAATGAAGAATTCGCCCGGTTCGGGATCAAGAACTGCGAACTGAAAAAATATGAATTTGAATGATTCTGTCACTTTAAAAGCTTCAAACAAAATTATTTTTTGCAATTGGCAGCCGGATCACAGTGCGCAGCTTCTCGGGAGCAGTTCTTCTGGGATCGCTCAGATAGATTTC
>CALWAR010000012.1 GCA_944375765.1 uncultured Mediterraneibacter sp.
CATATGAAGACCTTGGAGCAGAGGCTCTCAGAAAACTTTATGTAGAGGACATGCCGCTTGTTGTCATTATCGACAGCGAGGGGAATAACCTCTATGAGGATGGAAGAAAGGCGTATCTTGATTCCAAAAAATAATTGACAGAAATCAAATATTTTGCCGGAACCCAGAGACAGCTCAGGGGTTCCGGCTTTTTGTGATGGCGACGAGCCAAAGTCCGGGCTGGCCCGAGACCTTGGCGACCGCTTACAATCCCGGAATGTGCCTTTTGGCACTTCCGGTGATTGATAACAGTTTAGTCATCTGACGTCAGGAGACGGAATTTTACTGGCGGTTTGACGGTATTTGTGCTACTATATAATCAAAGCATTATATTTCCAGCATGTTTTATTTTCTTGCAGCTCTAAGCTGTGTCACAGGTTCTATTACATTCAGGAAAATCTCGATGCTTTTGTTCCCCAATCAACAGCAGAGAGATTTCTACAGATAGCACGGATGAAAGCAGATAGAAGTACGAAAGTCTCTTTGCAGTACTATTTATCATGCTGTTTGAAGATCGTGATAATCTGCTGGAATTGTATAATGCGATGAGCGGAAAACATTATACGGATCCGGAACTTCTGGAGATCAATACACTTGAGAACGCAATTTACATGTCGATTAAAAACGATATCTCTTTTCTGATCGATGGGCGTCTCTCTCTGTATGAGCACCAGTCCACCTACAGCCCAAACCTCCCACTGCGATTCCTGTTCTATATCTCTCATCTCTACTCAAGAATGACGAAAGACAGTAATCTCTATGGAACAAAAGGTGTAAAGATACCGGCGCCGGAGTTTATCATCTTTTATAATGGCAGAGATGAGATGCCGGAACGTCAGATATTAAAACTGTCGGATATGTACAGCATCACAGACCGGAAAACCAGGCTGGAGCTGGAGGCCGTCATGCTGAATATTTCCGGAGAGTATAATCAGAAGTTAAAGGCCGCCTGCAGAACACTTCGGGAATATGCCATATATACGGATAAAATCCGACAGTATGCAGATGAAATGGAACTGGACGATGCTGTGGAATATACGATCCGGGAGTGTATTGCAGAAGGAGTTTTAAAAGATTTTCTGGAGAAACACAGAGCGGAGGCGAAAGAAATGAGTATCTTTGAGTATGATCAGGAAAAACATATGCGGCAGGAAAGAGAGGCTGCCTGGGAGGACGGGCATATGGCCGGAATAGAAGATAGTTTAAAGAAGCTGATACAGATCAAACTGAGAAAGGGGCATTCGCCGGCGAGGATTGCCGACGAGCTTGAAGAGTCAGAAGAACGCATCAGAGAACTGATCGATAAGCTGGAACTGAAATCGTAATATAGAAACCGGAAATAAATGCATCCGGGAGACACTGTGATATATTCTGGTGTCTCCCGGAAATTTTCTTCTATTTGATCTTACAGTACTTCGATAAAACGGCGGAATGCTCTCAGGCCGTCTTCCGTACATTTGTAGACGCCGGCGTCCTCGAGTACCTGGCAGAATACTTTGCCTACTTCCTGCTCCAGGATGTGTTCGATATTATCGGCATTTATATCGGAGTGAGTGGGCAGGAATCCGTCCACCCAGTCTGCATGTTTCTCGATCTGTTCATTGCTGCGGATGTTTTTCCCCGCAAGGATGTACTCACTTAACAGTTCCATCTCGCCTTTTAAGCGGGCGGGGAGGACTGCAAGCCCCATAACTTCGATCAGTCCGATGTTCTCCTTCTTGATGTGGTGCAGTTTCGCGTGCGGGTGGTATACGCCGAGGGGATGCTCCTCTGTTGTGATATTATTCCGCAGAGTCAGATCCAGTTCGTAGAGTCCGTCCCTCATTCGCGCGATCGGCGTGATCGTATTATGCGGCGTACCGTCCGTCTCGGCGAAGATGAATGCATCTTCGTCGGTATAGGCGCGCCACTTGCCCAGGATATGATCGGCAAGGTCGATAATGCGCTCCACATCTTTCCCGCGCAGACGGATAACGGAGAGGGGCCATTTTACGATACCGGCTTCCACGTCCTCATATCCGCCTACAGTAAAACTCTCGATCACGGGAGCTTTTGCCATGGCGAATGTATAATGTCCGCCCTGGAAGTGATCGTGACTTAAGATCGAACCGCCGACGATCGGAAGATCCGCGTTGGAGCCGAGGAAATAGTGCGGAAACAGTCTGATGAAGTCAAAAAGCTTCGCAAAAGCATTCCGGTCGATCTTCATCGGGATGTGCTCTCCGTTAAATACGATGCAGTGCTCGTTGTAGTACACATAAGGAGAGTACTGAAATCCCCATTTCTTTCCCTGGATCGTGATGGGGATGATGCGGTGATTCTCGCGGGCCGGATGGTTGATGCGCCCGGCATACCCCTCGTTCTCCATACAGAGCTGACATTTCGGGTAGGCAGACGACTTTGCGGCTCCTGCGGCGGCGATGGCCTTTGGATCTTTCTCCGGCTTGGAGAGGTTGATCGTGATGTCCAGGGTTCCGTACTTTGTATCCACGGTCCATTTGCGGTCGCGTTTTATGCGGTAACGGCGGATGTAATCGCTGTCCTGGCTTAACTTATAGTAATACCGGGTGGCCGTTTCCGGTGAAACGTCATACTCTTTCCAGAACTTTTCCTGGATCTGTGCCGGTCTGGGCACAAGACAGTTCATAAGTTTTGTGTCAAAGAGATCGCGGTATGTGACGCTGTCCTCGATGATACCGCGTTTTACGGCCTCATCGAGCAGATCTTTTAAGATATCTTCCAGCACGAGATCATCCAGATCACAGGACACGTCCTCATAATCGTCCTCTTTCATGAGATCGAGCAGCAGGTTCGTCGTATAGATGCGTTCGCTCTCAGGCGTCAGCCCTGTATCGATCCCGTACTGGACAAGTTTTTTGATCGATTCATATAACATGTCTGATTCTCCTCTTTTATGCCAGTCTGGAAGCGCCGTCGCCGATATCAACGGTATAGAATTCGGCTTCGTGTCCTACCTGCTCTTTATAAGCGCTGCCTAACCCTGTGATAAACGCATCGACTGCCTCATTCTTTACGATGCTGACCGTGCATCCGCCAAAGCCGCCGCCGGTGATACGGGAGCCGACCACACCTGGCGTCTTCCAGGCGAGATCAACAAGGATATCGATCTCCCCGCAGGAGACCTCATAGTCGTCGCGAAGAGAGATGTGGGACTGATTCATCAGTTCTCCGAATTTTGCGATGTCGCCGTCCTTTAAAGCAGCCACGGCGTCGATCGTGCGCTGATTCTCATATACAGCGTGCTTTGCCCTTTTTAACTGGACAGGATCTGTGATGAGGTCCTTATTTGCCTCGAATTCCTCTGGCGTAAGGTCTCCGAGAGCGCTGATGTCAAGCTTTGTCTTAAGGGCGGCAAGAGCATCTGTGCACTCCTGACGTCTGTCATTGTAGGCGGAGTCTACGAGACTGTGCTTTACTTTACTGTTCGTGATGATGATCTTGGCGTCGTCCAGTTTGATAGGCGCATACTCATATTTCATAGTGTTTGTGTCAAGGAAGATGGCGTTGTCTTTTTTGCCCATCGCCACGGTAAACTGATCCATAATGCCGCAGTTGCATCCATTGAAATTGTTCTCCGAATACTGTCCGATCAGCGCGAGATCCGTCATGCTCAGATCCGTGATGCCGAACAGGTCGGTCAGGATCACGCCTGTGAGCACTTCGAGAGACGCGGATGACGAGAGACCTGCCCCGTTCGGGATATTTCCCCAGATGACCATGTCGAACCCGCTCTCGAGGTGATAGCCTCTGCCGTCAAAAGCCCACACGACTCCGAGAGGATAGTTCGCCCAGTTGTACTCCTGTTTGTTGGTAAGGTCGTCGAGAGATGCCTCGACAACGCCGAACTTATCCAGGTTCATGGAATAAAAGTGTATCTTGCGGTCGTCCCTTTTTCTGGCGGCGCCGTATGTACCCATGGTGAGAGCGCAGGGGAAGACGTGTCCTCCGTTGTAATCCGTGTGTTCGCCGATCAGGTTGACGCGCCCCGGTGAGAAGTAGAAGCGCGCTCCGTCGGAGTTTCCGAAAAGCTCTGCGAATTTGTCGAATAATTTCTGTTTCATCTGATGATCCTCCTGAGATTTTAAAATATGAATCACGACAAGTATTCTGATTTTCAGTATATATTACACACCGGTCCGCGTCTATAAAAATTACGTGCAATTTTATGTAAAAATGTTGCGCAGACACTGCCGGGAATATTATAATAACATTATGTCTGTCCATAAATGCAGACGGGAAAAAGAAAGGAAGACGGATATGCCGGATTCATACAAGTATTCATATAAGATGGGAGAAGACTTTCTCAATTCACTGTCCGTATATAACGTGGGATATCAGAAATGCGAGCCGGAGTATCAGTGGGGTCCGGGAGTAAGGGATCATTACTGCATCCATCACATCCTGTCGGGGAGCGGCCGCTACACCACGGGAAATGTGTCAGTGCGGCTTGAGGCGGGGGATACTTTTATCCTGTTTCCGGGAGTGGAGCTGCAGTACCAGGCGGACAGAGACGAGCCGTGGGAGTACTGCTGGGCGGGCTTCATGGGGGCGGACGCCGCGTCCATCATACGCAATACCGGATTCAGCAGAGAGACGCCTTACATCTTAAAAGGAAAGATACCGGAGGAAGAGATACGCAGAGGTCTGGACGAGATCTATCAGCTCAAGGGGAATACTTATGAGTCCACCGTTGCGATGACGGGCAAGCTCTACAGTCTGCTGGCCGTATTTATGCATTACTCGGACCGGACAGAGACTGAGAAAGAGTCTCTTGTGACTTACGTGGAGAAAGCGATGGCATACATTGAAACGAACTATTCCTATCCTGTTACAGTGGAGGATATCGCCTGGTATGTGGGGATCAGCAGGAGCCATCTCTTCCGGTCGTTCCAGAATTACATGAACAGATCTCCCAAAGATTATCTGACCGGATACAGGATCAAGCAGGCGTGTCATCTGCTGCGGGAGACGGATCTGTCTGTCTCGGCGATCGCATACTCCGTCGGATTTGAGAACAACCTTTATTTTTCAAAAGCATTTCGCAAACAGAAAGGAGTGAGTCCTTCTGAATACAGAAGATCAAAAAAAGATTCATGAATATTCCCGGACCGAGCTGCTCATCGGACCGGAGAGGATGCGCAGGCTGAGAGGTTCCTGCGTCATGGTGTTCGGCGTGGGAGGCGTTGGCTCCCACTGCATCGAGGCTCTTGCAAGGAGCGGAGTCGGGAGGCTTTTACTCATCGACAATGACACAGTGTCACTGACCAATATCAACCGTCAGTCCATCGCATACCACAGTACGGTGGGAAGATTCAAGACGGAAGTGATGGCTGAGAGGATACGGGACATCGATCCCTCCATCGCTGTCAGGACGTATGAAACGTTCGTCCTGCCGGATAATACCGCCGGTATTCTTGATGCCGAGCCTGGCATTGACTATATCGTCGACGCCGTCGATACGGTGAGCGCCAAGATCGCTCTCGCGGTGGAAGCAGAGCAGAGGGGGATAAAGATCATCAGCAGTATGGGTACAGGGAATAAACTTCATGCAGAGCTGTTCACAATCGCGGATCTCTCTGAAACGAGCGTGTGCCCGCTGAGCAGAGTGATGCGAAGAGAACTTAAGAAAAGAGGGATCACCCATCTGAAAGTGCTGTATTCCAGGGAGAAACCGGTGGATACAGACGGGCGGACGACAGGGGAGGATACGGGGGCGAGACGGTCGGTCCCCGGGAGCATCTCTTTCGTGCCGCCGGCGGCCGGACTTCTGATCGCCGGCGAAGTGATACGGGATCTTGCAGGATATGAACCAGAAAGGAAGTCAGAACATGGACCTGTTTGATTATATGAGAGAGACAGAGAAAGAAAAGGAAGCGCCGCTCGCCTCGCGTATGCGGCCGGAGACGCTCGACGAGGTGGTGGGCCAGCAGCATATCATAGGGAAAGACAGGCTCCTCTACCGCGCCATAAAAGCAGACAAACTCAGTTCCGTCATATTCTACGGCCCGCCGGGAACAGGGAAGACGACTCTGGCAAAGGTGATCGCCAATACGACAAGCGCTCAGTTCCGGCAGATCAACGCCACCGTGGCCGGAAAGAAAGATATGGAAGAGGCCGTAAAAGAGGCGAAAGATTTAAGAGGAATGTATGGAAGAAAGACGATCCTTTTTATCGACGAGATCCACAGATTTAATAAAGGACAGCAGGATTATCTCCTTCCGTATGTAGAGGACGGTACGGTGATCCTGATCGGAGCTACGACGGAGAATCCCTACTTTGAGGTGAACGGTGCTCTCATCTCCAGATCCAGTATCTTTGAACTTAAGCCTCTGGAGAAAGAGGATATACGCACGCTCCTTACCAGAGCGGCTTCGGATACAAGAAAAGGGATGGGGAGCTTCCACGTTCAGATCGATGAGGATGCGCTGGAATTTCTGGCGGATATGGCCGGCGGGGACGCGAGAAATGCGCTCAACGCCCTGGAACTTGGCGTGCTGACAACAGAGCGTGGCGAGGACGGCGTCATCCATATAACGGAAGAAGTGGCGGCGGAATGCATCCAGAAACGGACGGTGAACTACGATAAACGGGGGGACAATCATTACGATATCATTTCTGCCTTTATCAAGAGCATGAGAGGATCAGATCCCGACGCCGCCGTCTATTACCTCGCCAGGATGCTCTATGCAGGAGAAGACGTCAAGTTTATCGCGCGGCGCATTATGATCTGCGCGTCAGAAGACGTGGGAAATGCGGATCCTATGGCGCTCACGCTGGCAGTAGCGGCCGCGCAGGCCGTGGAGCGCGTCGGCATGCCCGAATCTCAGATCATCCTCTCGCAGGCAGTGACGTATGTGGCGTGTGCGCCAAAGAGTAATTCTGCATGCAACGCCATATTTGCGGCCAATGAAGCCGTGCAGAAATACCGGACGACGGTTCCGGCGCACTTAAGAGACGCGCACTATAAAGGCGCTACGAATCTCGGGCGCGGGAACGGCTATAAATATGCCCATGACTATCCGGGACATTACGTGGAGCAGCAGTACCTTCCTGATGAAATAAAAGACGCCAGATTCTACGAACCTGGCGAACTGGGCTGTGAACAGCGGATCCGGGAGTATTTAAAGAAGATTCGACAGTAGGAGAGCGTAGATCTCCTGGCTTTTTGTATTCCAGTGATTTACGATGGCTTCCGCCTCTTTCTCGGTCGGAACGGTAAGTTTCAGATCAATGAGGCTGGAGCCGTTTTCAGTGATCCGACACCGGACCTCATATTCTCTGTTTGTATTCAGATAGTAATCTGATCTCACAGCCGCCTCTTCTTTAAGGTCGTACTGTTTCTCGCGGAGAAAGTCGTCGATATCCCTGCGTATGGCCGGAGATATCTTGTTGCTGAACTAAAGGATCGTCTCGGCGCCGTTTTCCGTCAGATGATACAGCGTACGGTTATGCGTTGTCTCGGGCAGTATGAGGGAAGATGCAGCGAGTTCGGAGAGAGACTCCTGCAGCTTAAAATAAGTCGTATAGCCTTTATCCAGGATGAACTCTGAGATCTGCGAAGTAGTGAGCGGAAAATCCACTTTGTTCAGCATATACAATATGATCAGCTTATAGAGAGTGAATGATTCAGCCATGGTATTCCTTTCCCTGCCATATATCGTTTTCTTTTAAATACTGGTGCAGACGGTTAAGCACGCTGCGCTTTGCGCCGGTCCACAGAGGCGCGATCAGAAGATCTTTCGGCCCGTCCCCGGTCAGCCTGTGTATGACGACGTCGGGACGAAGACGCAGGATGCACTGCCCGAGCATCCGGATGTACTCCTCTTTGTCAGGCAGATAAAAGGGATCGCTTCGGTAGAGACGGGCGAGATCCGTTCCTTCAAGCACATACAGAAGCTGGAGCTTTATGCCCTGTATATCGCGGCGGTTCAGATAGTCGATCGTCTCGAGCATCATCTCCTGCGTCTCCCCGGGCAGATATAGGATGACGTGGACGATCACGTCGATCCCTGCATCGCGCAGATCACGCACGGCAGAATCAAACACTTCCGTGTCGTATCCGCGCCGGATCATCTGCACAGTCTGAGGATGGATCGTCTGAAGCCCGAGTTCCACCCACACGGGTTTGATCTGATTGAGCCGGCGTAACAGAGCGATCACAGACTCATCGAGACAGTCCGGTCTGGTGGCGATGGAAAGAACTTTTACGTCAGGATCCAGGATCGCCTCTGTAAAGATCTTTTCCAGATATCCGACCGGGCCGTAAGTGTTTGTAAACGCCTGGAAATAGGCGATGTAGGAACACACCGGACGTTTGGAGCGCAGCGAGTGTTTTCCCGCCGCAAGCTGTTCGGTAATGGAGAGAGCTGCACTGCCCGCAAAATCACCGGAACCGTCCGCGCTGCAGAAGATACAGCCGCCGACGCCGATATGACCGTCCCGGTTGGGACAGGTCATACCGCCGTTCAGCGCGATCTTGTAGACTTTTTCACCAAAAGTCTCTTTCAGATAATGGTCGAGAGAGTAGTATCTCTTACCCATGATACCTCTTTATTCTGTGACCAGGCTAGATCAGCTTCCTGATCGCTTTGCTGACTTCCTCTGCAACACGCGGATCAAACGGCTGCGGCAGGATATTGTCTTCGTTCAGCTCATCGTCGGAGATGATGCCGGCTATTGTCTCGGCAGCGGCAAGCTTCATTTCCTCTGTGATCTGTTTTGCACGTCCTTCGAGGGCGCCCTTGAAGATACCCGGGAAGGCGATCACGTTGTTGACCTGGTTCGGGAAATCAGAACGTCCGGTTCCAACCACCCTCGCCCCTGCCGCCCTGGCAAGATCAGGCATGATCTCCGGCACAGGGTTGGACAGCGCGAAGATGATGGCGTCCTTATTCATGGAAGCTACCATTTCCTCCGTCACAACGCCCGGAGCGGACACGCCGATGAAGATGTCGGTTCCGACGAGCGCGTCTGCGAGTTTGCCGGTCTTGTTCTCCAGGTTCGTCACTTCTGCGATCTCCTGCTTTACCGGAGTAAGGTTCGGCAGTGTTTTGGAGATGATGCCCTTGCTGTCGCAGAGAGTGATGTATTTGAAACCATATCTCAGAAGAAGTTTTGTGATGGCGATCCCTGCGCTTCCGGCGCCGTTCATCACGATGCGGCAGTCTTCTTTTTTCTTTCCCGTTATCTTGAGCGCGTTGATGATGCCGGCGAGAACAACGACGGCAGTACCGTGCTGATCGTCGTGGAATACCGGTATGTCGAGGAGCTCTTTTAAGCGCGACTCGATCTCAAAGCAGCGGGGAGCGGAGATGTCCTCCAGGTTGATCCCGCCGAAAGCCGGAGCGATGTTGACGACCGTCTTTATGATCTCTTCCGTATCCTGTGTGTCAAGGCAGATCGGGAATGCGTTGACGCCTCCGAATTCTTTGAAGAGGACTGCTTTTCCCTCCATAACAGGCATAGCTGCAAGCGCGCCGATGTTGCCAAGGCCGAGGACGGCGCTTCCGTCCGATACAACGGCGATCGTATTGGACTTGACCGTATATTTGTAAGCCGCTTCCGGATCGTCTGCGATCACTTTACACGGCTCTGCGACTCCGGGAGTGTAGGCGACTGCCAGAGCATCTCTTGTGTCCACATGCGCTTTCGCTGTTGTCTCAATTTTTCCGTTCCATTCTTCGTGCATCTTAAGAGCGAGTTCCTTGTTGTTTCCCATATTCGTTACCTCACTGTATCTAGTATATAAATAGTATCAGTTACCACTATTTATCATATCACTTTGCCCGTGACTTGACAAGGGTTCCGATGAAATGTATAATAGTTGCATATTTAATGCAGTTTATCGTTTTAAGTCATTTCAGACGACAAATCCCGAAGCATTTTTTATGAAGTTGGAATATTTAAATAAACCGGCATATTTATTGATCTTATGGGTCGAAAAATATATATTCATCATCAGGAAAGGAAAGGAACATGACGAGAGAAAAGTATGAATCACTGCCGCTCGCGACACTGCGGGAACTTGCAAAAGCCAGGAAGATGAAAGGTATCTCCACGTTAAAGAAAGGCGAACTTATCGACGCTATGCTCGCGCTTGACGAACAGGAAGAACAGCAGGAAGCGGCCACAGAGGCGAAAGAAGAAGTAAAAGAGGAGATGAAGGAGAAGAAAGCCGAGACTGATATCGAGCAGCTGGACAGCGGCTATACCGCCAACGGCATCCTGGAAGTCATGCAGGACGGGTTCGGATTCATCCGAAGCGACAACTATCTTCCGGGCGAGAACGATGTGTATGTGTCTCCGGCGCAGATCAGGAGGTTCGGACTTAAGACCGGTGACATTCTGACGGGAAATACGAGAGTCAAGACACAGAGCGAGAAGTTCAGCGCGCTCCTCTATGTATCTACGATCAACGGGATGCGTCCGTCTGAGGCTATGAAAAGGAAGAATTTCGAGGATCTCACGCCTGTCTTTCCAAACAACAGGATACGTCTGGAGACGCCCGGGAGCAGTACGGCCATGAGGATCATGGATCTGATATCCCCAATCGGAAAGGGACAGCGGGGCATGATCGTATCCCCTCCGAAAGCCGGCAAGACGACACTCTTAAAGGAAGTAGCGCTCTCTGTACAGCGGACGGAGCCGCACATGCATCTTCTGATACTCCTGATCGATGAGAGACCGGAAGAGGTGACGGACATCAAGGAGGCGATCTCGGGACCGAATGTGGAAGTGATCCATTCTACCTTTGACGAGCTGCCGGAGCACCACAAGAGAGTGTCTGAGATGGTGATCTCCAGAGCGAAGCGGCTCGTAGAGCACGGACAGGACGTCATGATACTGCTGGACAGTATTACAAGACTTTCGCGTGCGTACAACCTTATTGTCCCGCCGTCGGGAAGGACACTCTCGGGAGGTCTCGATCCCGCAGCGCTCTACAGTCCGAAGCGTTTCTTCGGAGCTGCCCGCAACATGAGAGAGGGCGGCAGCCTTACGATCCTCGCCACAGCTCTCGTGGACACGGGAAGCAAGATGGACGACGTTGTATATGAAGAGTTTAAAGGGACGGGCAACATGGAGCTGATCCTTGACCGGAAACTTCAGGAAAAGAGAGTGTTTCCGGCGATCGATATCGCGAAATCCGGGACAAGACGGGAAGATCTCCTCCTCAATAAGGATGAGCAGGAGGCAGTCTACATCATGCGCAGGGCATTAAACGGTATGAAAGCAGAAGAAGCGGCTGACAATCTCCTGACAATGTTCTCACGGACAAAGACAAACAGTGAGCTTGTGCATCAGGTGATCCGCCAGAAGTTTATATAAAAAACAGTTGCAAATGAAAATATCTTATGATACAATTAGAAAGCTGTTTAGAGAGTATAATCAAGTATTTTAAAATAGAGAGGTGAAAATCATGCGCGAAGGAATCCATCCAGAGTATCATCAGGCTACAGTGACCTGCAACTGTGGGAATACATTTGTGACAGGTTCTACAAAGGAGAACATCCACGTTGAGATCTGTTCCAGGTGCCATCCGTTCTATACAGGACAGCAGAAAGCAGCTCAGGCACGCGGCCGTGTTGACAAGTTCAACAAGAAGTACGGTATTAAATAGGAAACAGACACAGCAGGCTGAGGCGGAAGCATCTCAGCCTGCTGTTTTTGACAGGAGGAAATATGAAGTCATCGAACATAGGCGGACAGACAGTCCTTGAGGGTATCATGATGCGCAACGGCGGGAGATATTCCGTCGCGGTTCGCAAGCCGGACGGAGGGATCGCTGTCGATGTACAGGATTACCGCAGCGTCATCCCGTGGAAAGCGCCCTTAAAGATACCGTTTATCAGGGGAATCTTCAGCTTTATCGACTCCCTCGTGCTCGGGATGAAGACGCTCATGTATTCCGCCAGTTTTTTTGAGGAAGAGGAAGGGGAGGAGCTGCTGAGCGAAGAAGAGGCGGCGAAACAGGAGAGACAGGAAAAGATCTTTATGAACCTTACGGTTGTCTTCGCAGTCGTGATCGCCGTGGCCCTTTTTATGGTCCTGCCCTATTTTCTGAGCGGCTTTGCAGAGCGGTATACATCGTCCCGGATGGCTGTGACGGTATTCGAGGGCGTGATACGTGTGGTGATCTTCCTGATCTATATCTTCTTCATATCAAGGACAAAAGATATCAAACGCACATTCATGTATCACGGAGCGGAGCACAAATGCATCAACTGCATTGAACACGGGCTGGAGCTCAATGTGGAAAATGTCAGGAAGAGTTCAAAGCAGCATAAGCGCTGCGGGACGAGTTTCCTGTTTTTCGTTATGATCGTGAGCATTATTTTCTGCTTTTTTATCACAGCGGAATCCCAGGCGGCGCGGGTGCTGATCCGTATCGCTCTGTTTCCTTTTATCGCAGGGGTGTCCTATGAGATCATCCGTCTGGCGGGAAACAGTGACAACGTGATCGTCAATCTGCTGAGCAGGCCGGGGATGTGGGTGCAGAACATGACGACAAAGGAGCCGGACGACAGTATGATCGAAGTCGGTATCCGGGCGGTCGAGGAAGTTTTTGACTGGCGGACATGGCAGAGGGAGAACCTATGAGTCTGAAGAGCGAATATCTGCAGGCTGAAGAACGGCTGCGCGCATCGGGGGTGCCTGATCCCGGTCTGGACGCCTGGTATCTTCTCGAATACGTCACGGGGATCAGCCGCGCGTTATACTATGCGGATCCAGACAAAGAGATGACCGGGGCGCAGAGGGATGCTTACAACAGATATGTCGGGCAGCGTTCCAGGCGCATTCCGCTGCAGCATATCACGGGAGTCCAGGAATTTATGGGGCTTGAATTTAAAGTGAATGAAGACGTGCTCATTCCCCGGCAGGATACAGAGATCCTTGTGGAAGAAGCGCTGGGGATTCTCTCAGAGGGAACGCTTCCGCGGACAGACAGACAGGCGGAGATCCTGGATATGTGTACCGGATCCGGCTGTATCATACTGAGCGTACTCAGTCATGCAAAAAAGAGAGGGGGAGGCTCCCTGAAAGGGACGGGGAGCGACATTTCAGCGGGCGCGCTCCGCGTCGCCCGGGAGAATGCCAGACGTCTGGGCATTGACGCGGAGTTTGTCCAGAGTGATCTTTTTGCCGGGATACAGGGGAGATATTCTTTGATCCTGTCGAATCCGCCGTATATCAGGAGCGGGGAGATCGATTCCCTCCAGGATGAGGTAAGGCTCCATGATCCGAGGCTTGCGCTGGACGGGAGAGAAGACGGCCTGCATTTCTACCGGGAGATCATACGGAATAGTCCGGACTATCTTGAAGACGGCGGATATCTGATGTTGGAGGTCGGGTGCAGTCAGGCATATGAAGTGTCGGAGATGATGCGCGGCCGTGGCTTTCAGGATATCACGGTGAAAAAGGATCTGGCGGGACTTGACCGTGTCGTGTGTGGAAGATATCATAATATAATGGATGGCGGTCTGTCGCTTTGGAGAGCGGGAGGCCAGAGTACAGAGATTTACAGAAAAGGATGTATAGAAAATGTTTGACAGATTAGAGGACCTGCTCATCCGGTACGAGGAAGTGATGGGCGAACTGCAGGAGCCGGGCGTAGCGGACGATCAGGCGCGGTTCCGCAGCCTGATGAAAGAGCAGAGCGATCTTGCTCCGATCGTAGAGGCATATCAGAAGTATAAAGACTGTAAACAGAATATCGATGACAGTCTCGCCATGCTCGAGGAAGAGTCGGACGAAGAGATGCGCGAGCTGGCGAAAGAGGAGCTGAACGAGTCGAGGAAACGCATAGAGGAGCTTGAACAGGAACTGAAGATCCTGCTTCTACCGAAAGACCCGAATGACGACAAGAATGTCATCGTAGAGATCCGCGCAGGCGCCGGCGGAGACGAGGCGGCTCTCTTTGCCGCGGAGGTGTATCGTATGTATGTACATTACGCGGACGGGCGCGGCTGGCGCACGGAGATGATCTCGTTAAATGAGAACGGCATCGGCGGTTTCAAGGAGTGTGTGTTCATGATAAACGGGCAGGGAGCGTACTCCAGACTGAAATATGAGAGCGGCGTCCACCGTGTCCAGAGAGTGCCTGAGACAGAGAGCGGCGGCAGGATCCATACTTCGACGATCACTGTAGCCATCATGCCCGAGGCCGAGGAGGTGGATGTGGTGATCGACGAGAAAGATATCCGTATCGACGTCATGCGCGCATCCGGAAACGGCGGCCAGTGTGTCAACACGACCGACTCCGCAGTGCGCCTGACACATTTCCCGACAGGCATCGTGATTTACAGCCAGACCGAGAAGTCTCAGCTTCAGAATAAAGAGAAAGCATTCCGGCTGCTCCGCTCCAAACTGTACGATCTTGAACTCGAGAAACAGCAGGCGTCCGAGGCCGAGGCGAGAAGAAGCCAGATCGGGACAGGGGACCGCTCGGAGAAGATCCGCACATATAATTTCCCTCAGGGGCGTGTGACGGATCACAGGATCAAGCTGACGCTGCACAAGCTGGATACGGTTCTGAACGGAGATCTGGACGAGATCATCGACGCGCTCATCGCGGCGGATCAGACGGCAAAACTTACAAAAATGGAGGAGTGATCTTATATGACAGAACCAGATTTTAAAAGGCCGGAACTGGAGGATAAGGATATTATCACCTCGTATTTTGCCAAGTCTCCCAGCCGGAGCTGCGAGCGGACGTTTGTCAACGTCTATCTCTGGTCAAGGCATTACAAAGTGAAATACGCTGTGATCGAGGATGCGCTTGTCTTCCGAAGTGACGACAGAGGTCTGGCGTTCACATATCCGGCCGGAGAACCGGACAATATCAGGAGAGCTCTCGAATACATCATGGGCTACTGCCGGGAGAATGAATGTCCGGTCATGCTATACAATGTGACGCCGGAGATGTTCGAGCAGTTGGAGGCCTGGTATCCCGGCAGATTTACAGTTGAGTACAACAGGGATCTCGCAGACTATATCTATGAGACGGAGAAGCTTGCGACGCTCTCGGGCAAGAAGCTCCACGGCAAGCGCAATCATATCAATAAGTTTAAGGCGCTGTACCCGGACTGGTCGTATGAACCTCTGTCCGACGACAATGTGGAAAACTGTTTCCAGATGGCGCTCAAATGGCGGAACCAGAACGGATGCGAAGAAGACCCTGAAAAAAATGCAGAGATGTGCGTAACGCTCAACTCTCTGCGTCTCTATAAGGAGCTGGGATTGAAAGGCGGAGTGCTGAAAGCAGAGGGAAGGATCGTTGCTTTTACGGTAGGCGAGCCTCTGTGCGACGACACATTCGTGGTGCACATCGAGAAAGCTTTCCCCGACGTAGAGGGTGCGTATCCGATGATAAACCAGCAGTTCGTCCAGCACGAATGCATGGATTATCAGTATGTGAACAGAGAGGAAGATACCGGGGCAGAGGGACTCAGAAAGGCCAAGCTGTCCTACCGTCCGGTATTTCTCGAGGATAAAGGAATCGTAAAAGAAATGGAGTGACAGCAATGATATCAAAGAAGATGGAAAACATGGTGGCAAACAGTTCGGCGATCCGTGCGATGTTCGAGGAGGGAAACAGACTGGCGAAGATCTACGGCGCTGAGAATGTATTTGACTTCAGTCTCGGCAATCCGAATGTTCCTGCTCCGGACGCAGTGAAAAAGGCGATCATCGAGCTGCTTGACGAAGAGGATCCGGTTGTCCTGCACGGATATACCAGTAGCAACGCCGGATACGAAGACGTCCGCCAGGCAGTGGCCGGGTCCTTAAACGAGAGATTCGGGACGGCGTTTTCCGCGGAGAATATCACGATGACAGTAGGAGCCGCGGGCGGGCTCAACGTGATCTTAAAAGCGCTGATCAACCCCGGAGATGAGGTGATCGTATTTGCGCCTTATTTCGGCGAGTACAGAAGCTATGTGAACAACTACGACGGAGTCCTTGTAGAGATTTCTCCGAATACAGAGAACTTCCAGCCAAAGCTTAATGAGTTTGAGGAGAAGATCACCCCCAGGACACGGGCGGTCATCGTGAACACTCCGAACAATCCGACGGGTGTCGTGTACCCGGAAGAGACGATCCGGAAAATGGCGGCCATAATGGAAAAGAAGCAGAACGAATACGGGACGGACATCTATCTGATATCGGACGAGCCTTATCGCGAGCTTGCTTATGACGGGATCGAGGTGCCGTATCTGACGAAATACTATGCAAATACGATCGTCGGATATTCCTACAGCAAATCACTTTCACTCCCGGGTGAGCGTATCGGCTATCTCGTGATCCCCGACGAGGCGGCGGACAGTGAGAACGTGATCGCGGCGGCGAATGTAGCGACACGTATCCTTGGATTTGTGAACGCGCCGACGCTCCAGCAGAAAGTCGTCAAAGCGTGCCTGAATGAGAAGACGGACATCTCTTTCTATGACAGGAACCGTGAGACGCTCTATAATGGACTCAAAGACCTGGGCTTTGAGTGTATCAAGCCGGAGGGCGCTTTCTATCTGTTTGTGAAATCGCCTGTCGAAGATGAGAAAGAGTTCTGCGCCGCAGCGAAAAAGTATAATATCCTTCTCGTACCCGGAAGCTCTTTCGGATGCCCGGGATATGTGCGCATCGCATACTGCGTCGCATATGATACGATCGTAAACTCTCTGCCGAGATTCGCAGAGCTGGCGGCAGAATACAAATAGGCAGTCCTTCATGTATACAGGCGGACAAGATCTTGATCTTAGGTCCGCCGTCTGTATTATGGAGGCAGAATCAAAAGGAGAAGAGACAGATGATCCGTGACGAACTTCTGAAGAATATCCGCAAAGTGGAACCATACGTGCCGGGAGAACAGCCGCAGAAAAAAGCGGTCAAACTGAACACAAACGAGAATCCCTATCCCCCTTCCCCGGAAGTGAGAAAGGCTTTTGACGCCCTTGATACAGATGCTTTCCGTTTATATCCCGATCCGACGGCCGGCGAGCTTGTGAAAGCGCTTGCCGGGAACTTCCATGTAGGAGAGGACCAGATATTTGTGGGAGTGGGATCTGACGACGTGCTCTCCCTGTGCTTTCTGACGTTTTTTAATTCGGACAGGCCGATCCTGTTCCCGGATATCACCTACTCTTTTTACAAAGTGTGGGCTGATCTGTACAGGATTCCTTATGAGCGTCCGAAACTAAATGACGACTTCCGTATGATAAAAGAGGATTACTACCGGGAAAACGGAGGGATTATCTTTCCTAATCCGAATGCGCCGACCGCGATCTATGAAGAACTGGATTTTATTGAGGACATCCTGTCGCACAACCGCAGTTCTATTGTCATCGTGGACGAGGCTTACGTGGACTTTGCCGGACGTTCCGCTCTGGAACTGATCGACAGATATGACAACCTTATCGTGACACAGACATTTTCAAAATCAAGGAGCATGGCGGGAATGCGTATCGGATACGCTGTCTCAAATCCCGGGCTGATCCGGTGTCTGAACGATGTGAAATATTCGTTCAACTCCTATACGATGAGCAAGGCCGCTCTTGCCTGCGGAGCCGCCGCGGTGAAAGACAGAGAATATTTTGAGCAAAATATCCGTAAGATAATAGAGACGAGAGAATGGGCTGCCGGGGAACTGAGAAAGCTCGGATTCGTCATGACAGAATCAAGGGCAAACTTCCTCTTTGTCAGACACCCCAAGTACGATGCCGGCAGACTCTTTTCAGAACTCAGAGAGGAGAAGATCTATGTCAGACACTGGGCAGATGAAAGAATCGGTCAGTATCTGCGGATCACAGTAGGGACCAAAGAGGAGATGCGCATACTCATCGACTTTATGAAAAGAAACACCGCCATGTCATGACATGCGGCAGGGATGAGGCGTTGACATCGGAGGGCGGATTCCGTATAATGAAAGACAGGAAAAGAAGGGAAATGTCTTATGATCTTAAAGAATAACGAAGAAAAGAGAAGCGCCCTCTGGAGGACCGTCCTTACGGTATCTTCCGTCCTTATCATCATTATAGCCGTGTTTTTTATCGTAAAGCTCTTTACAGGAAACCCTCTTGAGGGAAGCTGGGTGAGTGAGGATACGGGAGAGACGGTGGTGATGCGGGATAACGGGGAACTTACTGTTACATCTGCAGACGGAGAGGAGTTCACGGCGCATTACAGCGTGGATACGAAAACAAAGATCCTGACCGTGCAGACGGAAAATGAATATTCCGAGGGCGTCCTGTCCGGAACATACAGCTACAATGTGGAGCAGGATACACTGACACTGATGGAGCGCGAATACGGAGATCAGCTTGTGTTTGTGCGAGAATGAGAGAAACAGGAGAGTCCTGCATGCGCGGGACTCTTATTTTGTATCGGCGGCGGGCCAAAGTCCGGGCCTGCCCTAAACCCTGACGGCCGCATACGATCCCGGAATGTGCCGTCTGGCACTTCCGGTGATTTAGTAAATTAAGAGGAAAGGTGCATGTGAGATATGTTCAGAGATCAGACGAAAGAAGTCCGCATCGGCAGCGTCCGCATCGGCGGAGGGAATCCGGTCGCGATCCAGTCCATGACAAACACGAAGACTGAGGATACAGAGGCCACAGTGGCGCAGATCTTAAGACTTGAGTCTGCCGGGTGCGATATCGTCCGGTGCGCAGTGCCCACACAGAAGGCGGCGGAGGCGTTAAAAGAGATCAAAAAGCGGATCCATATCCCGCTCGTGGCGGACATCCATTTTGACCACCGGCTCGCCATAGCAGCTATAGAAAACGGCGCGGACAAGATCAGGATCAATCCGGGGAATATCGGATCGGAAGATAAGGTGAGAGCGGTCGTCGATAAGGCGAAAGAGTACCACGTGCCGATCCGTGTGGGCGTGAACAGCGGTTCACTGGAGAAACCGCTTCTTGAGAAATACGGCGGAGTCACTGCGGAGGGGATTGTGGAGAGCGCGCTCGACAAGGTACACATGATCGAGCGGATGGGATATGACAATCTTGTCGTGAGTATCAAGTCTTCCGATGTGATGATGTGTGTGAAAGCGCATGAACTGATCGCGCGGGAATGTCCGTATCCTCTTCATGTAGGCATCACAGAGTCCGGCACAGTATATTCGGGGAACGTCAAATCTTCTGTGGGACTCGGGATCATCCTGTATGAGGGGATAGGAGATACGATCCGCGTGTCGCTGACGGGAGATCCGACAGAGGAGATACGCACCGCGAAACTGATACTTAAGACTCTGGGCCTGAAAAAAGGCGGTATCGAAGTAGTATCCTGCCCGACCTGCGGCAGAACCAAGATCGATCTGATCGGACTGGCGAATGAGGTGGAGAAGATGGTCGCAGATATCCCGCTTGATATCAGGGTGGCTGTCATGGGCTGCGCAGTCAACGGCCCCGGGGAGGCCAGAGAGGCGGACATAGGCATCGCCGGCGGGATCGGAGAAGGCCTCCTGATCAAAAAAGGAGAGATTATCAGAAAGGTGAAAGAAGAGGCGCTGCTCGAGACACTGCGTGAGGAACTGCTGAACTGGAAATAACAGACAGGAAATAGACAGGAGTGTTCGGATTTGGAACAGACGAAAGACAGGAAAGTATTTTTCAATGTATTTCCCACACTGAAAGTGGAAGAGGAGATCAAGATCCTCTTTTCTGACGTGGAGGTAAAGAAGATCACGACGAATACGCGGCGTGATTTTCTTCATGTGCATACTCTGAGCCGGCATCTGATCCAGAAGAGACAGATCAGACTGATGGAGAGCAGGATCAAAGACCAGCTCTTCGGGAACGTTCCGGTGGATGTAAGCATCAGGGAAGAGTATGCCCTTTCCGGGCAGTACACCCCCGAGGCGCTCATGAACGAATACAGGGACAGCATTCTTTTTGAGCTGAAAGAAAAGAGCGTGCTCGCATCCAGTATGTTCGCGCAGGCGGACGTCCGCTATGAGGAGGGCGGTATCGTCTGTCTGGAGCTCCTGGACACTATCGTGTCGGAGGGAAGAAAAGAAGAGATACTGAACTATCTGGAACATATCTTTTCACAGCGTTTTCATATTAAAGCAGATATCCGGGCGAGCTACCGGAAACGTGAGGGAGCCGGGACACGCGAGTATGACGAGCAGAGAGTACAGCAGGAGATCAACGCGATCTTTGAGCGCCGTGCAAGACAGCAGGGGGAAAGTCCTGCTCCGTCTGTGTCCGGACAGAAAAAAGAGGCGTCCGGCGGGCATAAGGAAAGAAAAAGAAAACCATCCGAGAAGAGAGCGCCGGCCGGAGAGAAATCCGGCGGAAAGCATACATACCGCCCGGTTAAGACCGGGGATGATCCAAACCTTATATATGGAAAAAGTTTTGACGACGAACCTGTCTCTCTGGACCAGGTAGTATCCGAGATGGGCGAGATCACCATACACGGGAAGATCATCAGCTTCGATACGAGGGAGATACGAAACGAAAAGACGATCGTGATATTTGCTGTGACGGACTTTACCGACACGATTTCCGTGAAGATGTTCACGCGCAACGACCAGCTCCCGGAGATACTGGGAGACTTGAAAAAAGGTGCGTTTGTGAAGATCAAGGGCGTCACAACGATAGATAAATTCGACGGGGAACTGACGATCGGCTCAGTTACCGGCATCAAAAAGATCGGGGATTTTACTGTCTCGAGAGAGGATTTAAGCCCGGTCAAACGAGTGGAGCTTCACTGCCATACGAAGATGAGCGATATGGACGGCGTATCCGAGGTCAGGGATATCGTAAAGCGCGCCCATGACTGGGGCCATCCGGCGATCGCCATCACAGACCACGGGGTGGCGCAGGCATTCCCGGACGCCAATCACTATATCGAAAGCCTGGACAAGGACGATCCCTTTAAAGTCATCTACGGAGTAGAGGGATATGTGGTAGACGACCTGACTGACATTGCGGTAAACGCAGGGGACGAGTCACTGGACGATACATATATTGTATTTGACATTGAGACGACGGGATTCAGCTCGATCCGTGACCGGATCATCGAGATCGGGGCAGTGAAAGTGTCAGACGGGAAAGTCGTGGATCGGTTCAGTACATTCGTAGATCCAAAGCGCCCCATCCCTTTTGAGATCACGAAGCTGACGGGCATCACGGATGAGATGGTCATGGGATCTCCGGGGATCGAGAAAGCGCTCCCCCAGTTCCTTGAATTTGCCGGCGACGGAGTGCTTGTTGCGCACAACGCGGGATTCGACGTGGGATTTATCGAGCAGAACTGCAGGGAGCTGGGGCTTGGCGGCCACTTTGTCTATGTGGATACTGTGGCGCTTGCAAGAGTGCTCCTGCCCACGCTCTCGAAATATAAGCTCAACATTGTTGCGAAAGCGCTGAACATCTCTCTTGAAAACCACCACAGGGCGGTAGACGACGCCGGTGCGACCGCAGAGATATTTATAAAATTCACAGAAATGCTGAAAAAAGACAATATCACAACGCTCAGGGAAGTCAACCGCTGCGGGGACCGCAATGTCAACGCGATACGGAAGATGCCGACTCACCACATCATCATCCTGGCGAAAAATGATATCGGCAGGTACAATCTGTATCAGCTCATCACGGAGTCTCATCTTACATACTATGCGAGGCGGCCCAGGATACCAAAAAGTCTCCTGAACGAACACCGCGAAGGCCTTCTGGTGGGAAGCGCCTGCGAGGCGGGCGAGCTGTATCAGGCTGTGCTTGAGAAGCGTTCGGCCCAGCAGATCGCCCGGCTGGCGGACTTCTACGATTACTATGAGATCCAGCCCCTGGGAAACAACCGGTTTATGATCGAGAGCGACAGAATACCGGACGTCAGTTCAGAGGAAGATCTTAAAAATATCAACCGGGAGATCGTGGCGCTTGGAGAGAAATTCGGGAAGCCCGTGGTGGCTACGTGCGACGTCCATTTCCTGAATCCCGACGACGAGGTGTACCGCCGTATCATCATGGCAGGAAAAGGATTCGACGATGCGGACAAACAGGCCCCTCTGTTTCTGCGCACGACGGAAGAGATGCTGGAGGAGTTCGCTTATCTTGGAGCGGCAAAGGCGCGGGAGGTCATTGTGGATAATCCGGTGAAGATCGCGGGGATGATCGAGAAAATCTCGCCGGTAAATCCGAACAAGTGCCCGCCTGTCATCGAAAACTCAGATCAGGAACTCAGGGATATCTGCTATCGGAAAGCTCATGAGATGTACGGCGAGGATCTTCCGGTCCAGGTGTCTGAACGACTGGAGAAAGAGCTGAACTCGATCATATCCAACGGATATGCCGTCATGTATATCATCGCCCAGAAACTTGTGTGGAAGTCCAATGCGGACGGATATCTGGTAGGTTCCCGCGGCTCTGTGGGATCGTCTTTTGTGGCTACCATGGCGGGGATCACGGAGGTGAACCCCTTAAGCCCGCACTACTATTGTAAAAACTGCCACTACAGTGATTTTGAGTCCGACGAGGTAAGGGCATATGCGGGCGGATGCGGATTCGACATGCCGGACAGGGCGTGTCCTGTGTGCGGGGAGCCGCTTGTAAAAGCAGGGTTCGACATTCCATTCGAGACATTCCTCGGATTCAAGGGAGACAAAGAGCCGGATATCGATCTGAACTTCTCGGGAGATTATCAGGCAAAGGCCCATAAATATACCGAAGTCCTCTTTGGGGAGGGGCACACGTTCAAGGCCGGGACGATCGGAACGCTCGCAGATAAAACAGCCTACGGGTTCGTGAAAAACTATTATGAAGAGCGGGAGCAGAGAAAGCGCCGGTGCGAGATCGAGCGGATCACAGAGGGGTGCACCGGGATCAGGAGGAGCACCGGGCAGCATCCGGGCGGTATCGTCGTGCTGCCGCACGGACACGACATCAACGAGTTCACGCCGGTACAGCACCCGGCAAACGATATGGACTGCGGTATCATAACGACACATTTTGACTACCACTCCATCGACCACAATCTGTTAAAACTGGATATACTCGGACACGACGATCCGACGATGATCCGTACGCTTGAGGACTATATCACCTCCGACGCCATGGAGAATGAGTACAATGAAGACAATCCGTTTATCGCTACCAGGATCCCGCTGGACGACGAAAAAGTGATCGAACTGTTTCACGGGACGGAAGTGCTCGGTATCAAACCGGAGGACATTGACGGCTGCAGGCTTGGATGTCTGGGTATCCCGGAGTTCGGGACAGACTTTGTCATACAGATGGTAGAGGATACAAAACCGCAGACACTGTCTGATCTGATCCGTATCTCCGGACTGTCCCACGGAACCAACGTGTGGCTGGGAAACGCCCAGGAACTGGTGAAGTCGGGAAAGGCGACGATCTCCACCGCCATATGTACCCGCGACGATATTATGATCTATCTGATCAATAAAGGGGTGGAGAGCGCTCTCGCATTTACGATCATGGAGAGCGTGCGAAAGGGAAAAGGGCTCAAACCCGAATGGGAAGAAGCGATGAAAGCACAGGGGGTGCCGGACTGGTATATCTGGTCGTGCAAAAAGATCAGCTATATGTTTCCAAAAGCGCACGCCGCAGCCTATGTCATGATGGCTTACCGGATCGCTTACTGCAAGATCAATTATCCGCTCGCCTACTATGCGGCTTATTTCGGCATCCGCGCCGACGCGTTCTCCTATGAGATTATGTGTCAGGGCAGGGACAAGCTGGAGTATTATATGAAAGACTACAAGAAGAGGAGCGATTCTCTCAGCAAGAAAGAACAGGACGTCATGAAAGACATGAAGATCTTACAGGAAATGTATGCGAGAGGATTCGAGTTCATGCCGATCGATATCTATCGGGCGAAAGCGAAGATGTTCCAGATCATCGACGGGAAACTTATGCCGTCGCTTGCCAGTATCGAGGGGATGGGGGATAAAGCGGCGGAAGCGGTGGAAGAGGCTTCCAGGGATGGAACATATCTGTCTCTCGATGACTTCCGCCAGAGGACGAAAGTCAGCAAGACAGTCATCGATCTGATGCAGGAACTCGGGCTTTTCGGCGACCTGCCCCAGAGCAACCAGTTGTCGCTGTTCGACCTTTGATACATGAACAATCTTGTTGCTGCCGGTATAACTTATATGCAATCATCCGATTAGCCCAAAGGTAGATAATTATTCTAATTGACATTAGCATAAATAATCGGTTATAATTATCCTCGCAATGACTAGGGCATTAAAACTAACTGAGGGGATGACTGAGATTGTTAAGTGTGGATATACAATAGATCAGTTCGGCTTATACAATGGATAAACAGATATTGATTTTGACAACGACCAGGGATTTCCTTGGGAAGTTTGAAACAGGAAATGTAAAAATACTCAAAGAGATGGGTTATTCGGTTCACTATGCCGCCAATATGGAAGATCAGAGGGACCTGTTCTATGAAAAAGATATGGAAGAGCTGGGGATATACGTCCACCACATTGACATTGAAAGATCCCCGTATATGGTCAGGAATAATAAGAGAGCGTTTCATCAGCTGACGGAGATTGTCAGGAAATACAGGATCAGTGTTGTGCACTGCCATACTCCGGTCGGGGGCGTTCTCGGCAGACTGCTGGGAAGATATTTTGCAGGAGACGGAGTTAAGATCATTTATACGGCGCATGGTTTCCATTTTTACAAAGGCGCTCCGCTGATCAACAATTCCGTCTATTATTGCGCGGAAAGACTGCTTGCGCATTACACGGATATTCTCGTCGTCATCAACGAAGAGGATTATACAAGCGCAACAAGGTTCAGGCTGAGGAAAGGCGGCAGGGTATACCGGGTGCCGGGCGTGGGACTTGATACAGACAGATATCACATCTTTACCGATGAGGAACGCCTGAGAGGGAGAAAAGCGCTCGGTATAAAAGAGGATCAGTTGTTCATCGTTTCCCTGGGGGAGATCAACGAAAATAAAAATCAGATCGCCGTCCTCAGGGCGCTGGCCTTTATGCGGGAAAGCGGGCAGGATATCTCCGGCGTGGTCTATGGGATATGCGGAGACGGCTTTTTCAGAGAGTATATAGAAAAGCAGATCAGGAACATGAGACTGGAAGATCAGGCAAAGGTATTTGGCTACCGCAGAGATGTACAGGAGATCCTCGGCTGTGCGGACGCGTCTGTGTTTCCCTCAAAAAGAGAAGGGCTTGGGATGGCGGCGCTGGAATCACTGGCAATGGGAGTTCCGGTCATCGCCTCCGACAACCGGGGGACCAGGGAGTACATGAAAGACGGACAGAACGGGTATGTATGCGGAGCACAGGATATAAAAGGATTTGCCGGAGGGATCAATAAGATCTGGTTCATGAACGAAGATGAAAAGAAGAAAATGAAAGTCAGATGCAGAGAGACGGCAGAACGTTTTGAAAAGCGATATACGGAGAAGATCATGCGTGAAGTGTACATAACGGCAGATAAAATGGCGGTGGAGGCAAAGCGGCATGGAAAGACAGGTTAAGATCAGTGTGATCATGGGAGTATATAATCCTGTGAGAGAACGGCTCATAAGAGCGGTAGAGTCTGTGATCGGGCAGACGATGACAGAGTGGGAGATGCTTATCTGTGACGACGGCTCGGATCTTCCGGGGCGGGAGATCATCCGGGAGACGGCAGACATGGACGGGCGGATACGCTGTATAGAAAATGATAAAAACATGGGCCTGGCATACGCCCTTAACCAGTGCCTGAAACATTCAAAAGGAAAGTATATCGCAAGGCTGGACGACGACGATGAGTCAATGCCGGACCGGTTCCGGAGGCAGTATGAATTCCTGGAAACACATCCCGAATACGGGTGGACCGGATCCGGCGCACAGCTTTTTGACGATAATGGAGTGTGGGGCAGCCGCAGCATGCCGGAAACGCCGGACAGGGAAGATTTTCTGAAGTCATCGCCCTATATCCATCCGTCCGTTATGTTCCGGCGTGAAGTCCTGGGAAAAAGCCGGGGATATCTGCCAATGGAAATTACGAGACGGTGTGAGGACTATGAGCTGTTCATGCGCCTCCATATGATGGGATACAAAGGATATAACATGCGGGAAAACCTGATCCGCTACCGGGAGGATGAAAATGCCTACCGAAAACGGACTCTTCACTTCCGCATGAACGAGATGAAGATAAGATACAGAGGATTCCAGAGAATGAAAATCCTAAGACCGGCGACGGCGATGTGCGTACTGCGCCCTCTGGCGGGGGCAGTCGTCCCGGTGACGATACTAAAGCATATGAAAAAGCGGGAAAAAGGAGTCAGCACAGAGCAATATGGGGGAAACAGAGAAAGAGTGGACAGAGGATTACAGAAGATCCAGGCAGAACGGGGCAGAAGTTAGGGATTCAACGGACTTTGAAGAAAAACACAATACAGAGAGCAGAGTATATGAGAGCACGGGGAACTGTGTGCTTGGGCCTGCTCTGAACAGTTTCGTTACATGGGTGCTGGAAAGCGCCATGAAGACCGGCAAGAAACGGCTCTACTTCCTGGCCCGGGACGGATACCTTATGTACCACGCCGCAAAAATATATGTGGAGAGGCTGTCCCTGCCCATTGATTGCAGATATGTGAGCTGTTCGCGGTATTCGCTCCGCCTGCCACTGTTCCATCTCGACCTTGATGAAGCTATGGAATATATATGCAGAGGAGGCATCGGCGTCAGTCTGAAGAGAATCATGAACCGGGCCGGACTTGAAGAAAAAGATCAGGAAAAAGTGCTGGATGAGACAGGAGAGACAGGGCGGGAAAATGAAGAGATCCCCTACTGCGAACTGAAACAAGTAAAAGAAAAGCTGAAAAACTCCCGCTGCTTTGTGGAAGCGCTGAACTGGTATTCAAAAGAAGCGATACCGACAGCTACAGGATACCTCGCCCAGTCCGGATTTCTGGACGGGACGCCGGACGCTCTGGTAGACAGCGGATGGACAGGCTCTATGCAGAAATCGATGAAACGTCTTCTTGAGTATATGGGACGCACGGAGCCTTTAGAGGGGTATTACTGGGGACTTTACGAACTGCCCCGGGGAGTCAGGCGGGAGGAGTACCACTGTTATTACTTCAGTCCGGAGGGACAGCTCCGTGAAAAAGTCTACTTTAACAACAATCTGTTTGAAACCGTTTTCAGCGCCCCTCACGGCATGACGATGGGCTACCGGAAAGCAGGTGAAAGGTACGAGCCCGTGTACGCGCCTGTATCTGAAGAACGGGTGCGCCAGATGAAGAAGCTGGAAGACGTGCTGCTAAAGTATATCGTCCGGGCGGCGGAAATGACGGCGGACACTGAAAACGGCCTGACAGGAAAAGAAGACTGCCGCGACGAGAGAAAAGCGGTCGGAAAACTTCTGAGGATGTTCATGACAGAGCCGACAAAAGAAGAGGCGGACGTCTACGGCAGCATGGCTTTCTGCGACGACGTACTGGAGTACGGCGGGCGACGGCTCGCAGAAGTGATGGATGAGCAGGAACTAAAGAGCAACCATGTCATAAACAAGATTCTTGTTATGACGGGATTTCGCAGGCAGACAGTGAAAGAAAGCGCCTGGTATGAGGGGAGCGCCGTGCGTTCTTCGGAAAAGCCGGGAGTTCATCTGTTCCAGTACAGACTGTATAAATACCTGCTTTGCATAAGGCAGATGTATATGTGGAGAAAAGATAATGTCCAGAACCGACAAGGATAAAAGACAATATATTTTTGTGATCCGGGAGCTTACTGCGCGGGAGATCAAGAGGAAATACTCCAGATCCTATCTCGGGATCCTGTGGAGCGTGCTGAACCCGCTGCTCTCTATGGGCGTACTTTCCCTGATCTTCTCCCAACTGTTCAGCCGGTCGATCGAAAACTTTCCGATCTATTATCTGACAGGGTATATTCTCTGGCAGTTGTTTACCGGAGCGACAAACTCCGCAATGACAGCTCTTGTTGACAATAAGACGATGCTGATCAAAGTAAAACTTCCCATGGAGATCTTCGTCCTGGCAAGAGTGTATACCGAGCTTGTAAATCTCGGCTATTCTCTGGTGGCGTATGCAGTGATGCTGGCAGTATTTCGTGTCGTGCCCGGCTGGACGATCGTGCTGTCACCGGTGATCATACTGCTGATGCTTATTTTTGCGCTTGGCGTCTCGTTCATCCTGTCATCGGCGTATGTGTTCTTTGGAGATGTGAAGCATCTGTACTCGGTTCTTCTGACCTTATGGATGTACTGCTCGGCTATCTTCTATCCGGCCGATCAGCTCGGGGGCATTATCCGGAGTGTGATAGAGATCAATCCGATCTATAACTATATCGACGCTCTCAGGAATGTCGTCATGTACGGAACAATACCTCCCGGCTGGGAGATCGTGCGCATGGTCGTCTGGGCGGCCGCTGTATATGCAGCGGGGTATTACATCTTCCGCAGGAATAAAAACAAGGTCATGCAGAAGATATAGAGGGGAGAATCCAAAGTGAATGCAACATTGATTCTGCTGTTTGCAGCGCTTGTGATTATCTTTGCGTTTCTTGCAGCAGCGTTCGTCCTGAAAGGAGATAAAAAAAAGGCGCGGAGACGCCGCGGAAGACGGCGCAGAGAAAATCGCGGCAAAACAGGGCGCAGAGTATCCTCAAAGCGAACAGGGAAGAGGAGAAAGAGAAGAGCAAAAAAAATAGCCTCAGCATCCCGTTCCGGTATCCAGGAGAAAAGACCTGAAGTAAACCGGCGTATCGTATCGGAAACCGGCGATGAAAAAGAAGTCGAGATTGAAGTGCAGAACGTAACGATGGAATTTAAACGGGAAAAGGATGAGGCGACCAGTATAAAGGAACATATGATCCGCACACTGAAAGGACAGAGGAGTTATGAGATGTTCCGGGCGCTGGATAACGTCAGCTTTACCGTGTATAAAGGCGAAGTGGTGGGGATCATCGGAACGAACGGCTCCGGGAAGAGTACGATCCTGAAGATCATATCCGGGGTGCTCACACCGACGAAAGGAAAAGTCATCGTCGATAAGAACAAGATACAGCTTCTTACTCTGGGCACCGGATTCGACTTTGAGCTGACCGGCAGGGAAAACGTATATCTGAACGGCGCGATCATCGGCTATACAAAGGAATTCATAGATGAAAAGTATGATGAGATCGTCAGGTTCGCGGAACTCGAGGGGTTCATGGAAGAGAAAGTGCGAAACTATTCTTCCGGTATGGTATCCCGTCTGGGATTTGCCATCGCGACGATCGGAACCACTCCTGAGATCCTCATTCTCGACGAGGTGTTAAGCGTCGGAGATATGTTTTTCCGGAAGAAGAGCGAAGCGCGCATCAGAGAGATGATGCACGGCGGCTCTACTGTGCTCATTGTCTCGCACTCAACCTCTGTAATCCAGCAAAACTGCACGAAAGCGGTGTGGATCGAAAGAGGCAGGCTGCGCGCCGTGGGGCCACCTCAGGAGGTCTGCGCGGCATATGAGAAGATGAACCAGCCGGGATGAGAAAACGACAGAAACAAAAAGGACTGCAAAAAACATGGAACTAAAACCGATGATGGACCGGATATACGCCCGTCTCGTCAATCAGGCGCCGGGCATCCGCACACGATATCAGAGAAAAAGAAGTCAGGTGAAAGGGGCCGGAAAGGCAGCGGCCTGGCTGTATCTTCTGGCTCTGAACGCAGGATATCATATCTTCCGTATCAGGCGGCTGGGGCAGATGGAGAAGTATCCATATTATGAGAGCAGGGTTCTTTACACAGCGGGAAGTGAATCCTCACTGTCTGACAGAGAGCCGCCGGAGAAACTGGCAGAACGTCTTCTGGCGTATGACGTGATCTCGTTCGACGTATTTGACACACTGATCTTCCGTCCGTTCTCCGAGCCTGCAGACCTGTTCTTCCTTGTGGGAGACAGGCTGAAATATATGGATTTCAAACGGATTCGCATGGAGATGGAGTGGCGGGCAAGAGAGAAAAAATATAAAGAAGCCGGACACTATGAAGTGACACTGGAAGAGATCTACGATCTGCTGTCTGAGGAGACGGGGATCGACAGTCAGACGGGAACAGATCTGGAGACAGAGACAGAACTGACTTACTGCTTTGCCAATCCGTATATGCTGCCTGTCATACAGAGACTGAGAGAAAGCGGGAAGCGGATTATCATCACATCAGATATGTATCTGGGCGGGAGTCGGATCGAAGAGATCCTGTCACGAAGCGGATGCGGAGAGTTCGACGCTTATTATGTCTCCTGCGATTACGGCAGTTCCAAGAGCAGAGGAGACCTCTATGATCTGGTAAAGGAGAAAGAGGAAGCAGAAACGAACGGCCGTCTCCGGTTCGTCCATGTGGGAGACAATGAAATCTCGGACATAAAAAATGCAGCGGAGCATGGATTTGACACCGTTTATTATCCAAATGTAAATGCAGCGGGGAAGCAATACCGGCCGGAGGACATGTCCCCGATCACGGGAAGCGTATACCGGGGACTTGTAAATACGCATATCCACAACGGCCTGAACGTGTACTCCCGGGAATACGAGTACGGCTATATATATGGAGGGCTGTTCGTGACAGGGTACTGTCAGTTCATCCACCGGTACGCCGCGCAGCACAGACCGGACAGGATCCTCTTCCTTGCACGGGACGGAGATGTGCTCCTCAAAGCATACAGCCTGCTTTACCCGGAAGAGACAAAGATGTGCCGGTATGTATACTGGTCCAGGCTGGCGGCGACAAAGATGGCGGCAGGGTATTTCAAATACGACTACTTCAGGAGATTCCTCTACCACAAGGTAAATCAGGGATATACGCTTCGGGATATCCTGACCTCGATGGAACTGGAGGATATGCTCCCCAAACTGTGCGCAGCGACAGGATACCGGCAGGATACAAAGCTGACAGACAGAAACGCAGACGAGATAAAACAGTTTCTCATGCAGCGCTGGGACCGGGTTCTTGAACACTACAGAGAACAACTAAACGCTGGAAGACAGTACTTTTCCGGGATCCTTGCAGGATGCCGGAATGCCGTGGCAGTTGACATCGGCTGGGCGGGGAGCGGGGCCATTACACTTGACCATATCGTAAATGAAGTGTGGGAGATGGGCTGTGATATCACCGGTATTATCGCCGGAACAAATACCTGCCATAACGCTGAGCCGGACGCAAGCGAGACATTTCTCCAGAGCGGAAAGCTGGCGAGTTACCTGTATTCTCAGAGGGAGAACCGTGATCTGTGGAAACTGCATGATCCGGGAAAGAAGCATAATCTGTACTGGGAGATGCTGCTGGATGCGCCGCACGGGAGCCTGAAAGGGTTCTATCCGGATGAGGACGGAGGCTGGATGTGCAGGTTCAAAGATCCTCCGGTGGATACCGGGAAAGTAGAAGAGGTGCAGAGAGGGATCCTGGATTATGTCCGGGCACATATCAGACATGCGGGCGATGAGGGCATGTTCGGGGTGACGGCAGGACGGGACGCATATGCGCCGATGGTGAGTCTGATGGATAAAGAGAACATAAAGTTCTTTACCGGCTGGAAAGTTGACGACATTGGAATATAGAGAGGAATGAAGATGATAACTGACTCAATACAAAATTTAGATAAATATCTTCCTGCTAATTATAGAACAAAAATACGAAAATGGCTTGACTCTGTTAACTATAATACGCCCATTGGCGAATATGAAATTATAAAAGACTTTATATTCGCAAGAATATTATCCTATCATACAAAGCCTGAAAATCAGTGCAGAATAGAAGCACATAATCAATATATAGATATTCAGTCGACTATTACAGGAGAAGAAGGTATACAGGTGTATGACAGAAAAAAATTAGCTGTCGAAGAACCTTATATAGCAGATAAAGATATTGAATTTTATCAACAGACGGATATGCCATATGCAAGAGTTGCTGTAAAAGAAAAGTATTTTATCATGCTCTTTCCATATGAGGCCCATCAGCCTGAAATCAGCTTTGATGGGAAGTGCCCACAAATTAAAAAGCTGGTAATAAAGATAAGGGAGGATCTTTATGAATAAGAAATTAGTTGCAATGATCCCGGCAAGACTTGGATCGAAACGCATCCCGAAGAAAAATATCCGCTATATGGGAGAAAAACCACTGATCCAGTATCCGATTGATCTTGCCTTAAAAAGCAAAATGTTTGAGAGCATCTGGATCAACACGGAAAGTGAAGAACTCGGATGTGCTGCCAAAAAGCTTGGCGTGAAGTTCCACAAACGTCCTGCTGAACTGGCAAATGACCAGGCTACTAACCGGGAGTTTACATATGAATTTATGCAAAAGCATGAATGTGACTATGTAATTATGATAAACCCGACGTCGCCGATGCTTCGGGAGAACACAATGAACCGGTTTATCGATTATGTAAAGAACAATGATTTTGACACAGTTTTGTCTGTAATCTCTGAAAAGGAAGAAACCTTTTTCCAGGGAGAGCCACTGAACTTCTCGCTGAAAGAGAAAGTGAACAGCCAGATGCTGGAACCGATTGAAAAGATCGTGTGGGCTTTGACTGCATGGAAGAGGAAGACATTCATGGAATTGCAGGAGCAGGGGATAAACCCTGTTTTCGGCGGGAAGATCGGGAGGTTTCCGATACCAAAAGACGAGTCCTGCGATCTTGACACACCAGAGGACTGGCGTATAGCAGAAGGGATACTGATGTCAAGAAATGAAAAATATAAAATGAAAGAAAGGTATATGGATCTATCATGAACAATTATTCAAGAGACTATTTTATTACGGTAAAAAACGGACTGGACCATATGGTAGTAACGGACAGAAACGGAAAGGTATTGTCACATGACGACGGACTGGAAACGTGGGCGGATAAAAGCGAAGAACTGAAAAATAAAAGAGGGATCTTCTTTTTCTGTGGAAATGGGGCGAGCGCTACGATGGCAGAACATCTCTCACATGACTGCTTCCAAAATGCAGACTTCCTTACAGAGACCTGTTCTGAGACATCGCATATTACAGCGATCAGCAATGATATATCATACGAAGATGTTTTTTCATATCGGATCGGTAAGATGCTCGGGGAGAAAGATATGCTGATCACCATTTCATCCTCTGGAAATTCACCAAATATCATTAAGGCGATCCATACAGCCAGAGAGCTGGGAGTATTTATCGTTACTCTGAGCGGAAAAAAAGAGGATAATCAGTCCCGGCGCCTGGGAGATGTGAACTTCTATGTGCCTTTGGACACATATGGCCTGGTCGAATCAGCCCATGCTGTTCTTCTGCACTGCTGGCTGGATATGTATCTCGATAAATATAAAGGGGGACGGCATTGATGAAAGTTGTGGTTGGAGCATCGTCATTTGCAGGGAACAGCGATAAAGCGATCAATATGCTGCTGGAAAAAGGGATCGAAGTCATAAAAAATCCATATGGCCGAAAAATGACAGAGGACGAGATCATCGAACATCTAAAAGGGGCAGACGGCCTGCTTGCCGGACTTGAGCCACTGACAGAAAGAGTGTTTCAAAATGCGCCTCAGTTAAAAGCCGTCGCGAGAATCGGGATCGGTATGGACAATGTAGATATCGAGGCCGCAAAAAAACATAACGTCAAAGTTTCCAATACTCCGGACGCTCCCACTGAGGCCGTGGCAGAGATGGCGCTGGCTGCCCTGCTTACGATCGGGCATGAGATCATCCCAAGTAATGAAGATGTCCATAACGGCGTGTGGAAAAAAAGGATCGGGTTCTCTCTGAAAGGTCTTAACGTACTTTTTGTTGGTTATGGACGTATCGGGAGACGGTTTGGAGAGCATTTGGGATACTTCGGAAGCAATATCATCGTTTATGATCCCTTTTTGCCGGAGATATCAGAAAAAAGCCTGGAACATGCACTGGCAAAAGCGGATGTTATTACAGTACATGCTTCGGGAAATGAGGAAATATTAAGTCCTGACATGTTTTCATACATGAAAGACGGCGTAGTGATCCTGAACTGCTCGCGGGGACCGCTGATCAATGAAGATGCACTGTTTGAGAATTTAAAAAGTAATAAGGTATCAAAATTCTGGGGAGATGTATTCTGGCAGGAACCATATACGGGTAAACTTCTCGGCTGTGAAAACGCGGTCCTGACGCCGCACATATCTACTTATAACAGCTTATGCAGAGAGTCTATGGAGACAGAAGCAGTGAAAAATATATTGGAGGACCTGTACAGTGTGGGCTAAAGAACTGGAACTTGCGAAGCAGGCGGCAAAACAGGCAGGCGATTTTCTGAGAAAAAGAGAGGATATCCATGTGGATATGCTTGAAGGAAAAGATATGAAACTTTCGTCAGATAAAATGAGTGAAAAAATTATAATGGATGTGCTCTCAGAAAGTGACTTTCCCATACTGTCCGAAGAATATGGGTTTAAAGGCGAAAAAAGCGACTGCTGCTGGATCATAGATCCCCTGGACGGGACGATCAACTATTTTAAGGGCCTGGATGATCTTGCCTGTGTATCGGTAGCGCTATGGGAAAAAGACAGGCCGGTCCTTGGCGTTGTGTACCGGTTCATGAAAGATGAGATGTTTTATGGAGCAAAGGGTACAGGAGCCTTTTTGAACGGTCATGTGATCCATCCTTCAGGGATCAAAGAAACAGGACAGGCCGTGATGGCGACCGGATTTCCCGTAAAGCGGTCTTACAGCAGCGACAGCCTCGATAAATTTATCAGGCAGGTGCAGGTGTTTAAAAAGGTAAGGATGCTGGGCGCCGCCGCTGTTATGGGAACATTTGTTGCCTGTGGAAGATTAGACGCGTATTTTGAAGATGAGATCATGCTCTGGGATATAGCCGCTGCTTCGGCGATCGTAGAAGCGGCGGGAGGAACGGTATCGATAGAGCTCTTAGATCATAATAAATGTTTGTGCAAATGTTTTGCCACAAAGGATTTGTTGGAGGATTATTATGCTAAAAGCCTATGATTATGGAGAGCCGGATCAGCAGACAGGAGAAATACAGGATGCAGGCCTTTTCCGGAAAGAGAAAGGGATTGCTCTGCAATATGTATTAGATAATCCGAATCACATCAAAGAAAGAAAGTGCCCGGTCTGCGGAACTGCACATACCAAATTCATTTTTTCGCGATGGGATATCGACTATCTGTTTTGTGACGAATGCTGCAGTATTTTTGTTCCTGCTGATAAGAAAACGATCAAAGATTATCTGAATATCGAAAAGATGCGGGAACTGAGGATTTCCGATGAATATCAACAGCAGGCGGAAGAGCGCAGGGCAGACATATGGGACGGACAGGTGATGTGGGCCCAGTTCAGGATATACAGATATCTGGGAAGAAATACGAATCTGGATATCATTGACTATGGAAACCGTTATAACGGTTCTGTAAACCGGTTCAGAGGATCCGGGATGTGCAGCCGTTACGAATTAAGGGACTCTATCCTCCCGATCGATACAGAAAAAGTCAGCAGGGCAGATGTGATCTTGTACATTAACCAGTTACAGCATGAGTCAGATCCGGTCGCAACTTTGGGCAGCCTGAAAAAGGATCTGAAAAAAGGAGGGATACTTATCCTGAATACAAGGCTGGGAAGCGGATTTGACATCCTGACGCTGAAAGGAAGTATGGACAGTATCTTTCCCTATGAACATATTATGCTGCCGTCAAGACGGGGGCTGGAGATGATCCTGGATAAAGCGGGATATGAACTTTTGGAAATCACGACGCCCGGTACCAGAGACATGGAGTCCGTTCTCAAAAATAAAGAAAGAGTGGAAGAGAGCAACTTTTTTATCAAATATCTCCTGAAGACAGCAGACAGGTCTACACTGGCTGATTTTCAGAAATTTCTGCAAAAAAGCGGCATGAGTTCGTTTGCACAGGTAGTAGCTAAGGTGAGGATGTAAAAATGGAAAAGATAAAAACTGTAATCATCGGTATGGGGCGGATGGGAAAAACCCGCTATGAGGCGATGAAACGCCATGGCGGTTTTGAGATCACGGCTATCTGTGATACTGCTGCACATAATATGGACGGGTACAAGGAGAAAAAATACGAGAGATGGCAGGAGTGCATTGACGAGACGGAACCAAAAGCCGTGATCGTATGCACATATAATGCAGCGATACCCGAGATTGTCTGCTATGCCCTGGAAAAAGGGATTGCCGTATTCTCAGAAAAACCGCCGGGCAGAAATCTTGAAGACGCTTTGAAAATGAAAGAAGCGTATGAAAGGGCAGAAGATCCGGTATTGAAGTTCGGATTTAACCACAGGTACCATAATTCGGTCATGGAAGCCAGAGCGCTGATCGATTCAAAAATACTGGGAGAGGTAATCTGTGCCCGTGGCGTATACGGCAAAGCCGGAAGTCCGAATTTTGAAACAGAATGGCGCAATGACACATCGATATCCGGCGGGGGCATCATGCTGGATCAGGGAATCCATATGCTGGATCTCATGTATTATTTTCTCGGTGAATTTACAGAGATCCAAAGTTCTGTGGATCAGCTTGTGTGGAAAGACATGCCGACAGAGGATTCAGCGTTTTCGATCTTGCGGACTGGTGACGGGAAAGTAGCGTCACTGCATTCCAGCGCGATCCAGTGGAGGCATAAGTTCAGCCTGGACTTAATCTGTACCAAGGGATTTATTTCACTGAACGGACTGCTGACATCGACAAAGAGTTACGGGGAAGAGAGAATCAGTTATTACAGAAAAGACCTGGAACAGAAGACAGGCGGACTGGGGAAGCCGATGGAACACACGATGTGCTTCAATGAGGATCAGTCATGGGACTATGAGATGGAAGAGTTCTATGAAGCAGTAAGAGGGAAGAAAGCTGTTGTACAGGGAAAGATTGAGGATGCTGTGAATCTGATGAAGATGTTGGATAACATTTACAGCGTTTAATCAAAAGATATAAAGATAGGAGTGTCTGCCGAATGAAAGGGATAATTTTAGCGGGAGGGGCCGGTACAAGATTGTATCCTCTTACCCTGGTTACATCCAAACAGTTATTACCCATCTATGATAAACCAATGATTTATTACCCTCTGTCAACTTTAATGCTTGCAGGTATAAGAGATATTTTAATAATATCTACACCCGAAGATTTACCTAAATTCCGGATGCTTTTGGGAGATGGAGGGGATCTGGGAATCCATTTGGAATATAAAGAACAGTTTTCCCCTGACGGGCTGGCACAGGCCTTTCTGATTGGTCAGGAATTTATAGGGGATGAAGCATGCGCAATGGTTTTGGGGGATAATATTTTTTATGGAAATGACTTTTCAAGTTATTTGAGAATTGCGGTTAAAAATGCGGAGGAGAAGTCCGTAGCGACTATATTTGGATACTATGTACAAGATCCGGAAAGATTTGGAATCGTAGAATTTAATGATAACGGAAAAGTATTAAGCCTTGAGGAAAAGCCTCAAAAACCGAAATCTAATTATGCAGTGACAGGACTATATTTTTATCCGCCAGGAGTCTACGAACTGGCAAAACAGATCAAGCCTTCTGAAAGAGGCGAATTAGAAATAACTTCTTTGAACGAGAAATATTTATGTGAAAATAACTTGGAAGTGATGATACTGGGGCGTGGGTATGCATGGCTGGATACAGGTACAATGGATAGCCTGCTGGAAGCGGCAGAATTTGTACATATGATTGAAAAACGGCAAGGTATAAAAATCTCTGCTCCGGAAGAAATTGCTTATAGGCGACATTGGATTAGTAATAAAGAATTATTAGAGGCCGCTGAGAAATATGGCAGAAGTTCATATGGAAAACATCTGAAAGCTGTGGCCAATGGAAAAGTTTTTAGTGCATATGATCTGAATTTGGATAACGAGTGAGGTAGGTAAATGAACATACTTATAACAGGTGGAGCGGGATTTATAGGAAGTAATTTCATATATTATATATTTGAAAAGTATCCAGACTATCACGTTATTTGTGTAGATGCCCTGACATATGCGGGGAATCTGGCTACTTTAGAAAAAGTCAGAAAATCAAAGAGATTTAAGTTCTATAAAGAGGATATCAGCAATAGAAAAGGGATTTATAAGATTTTTGAAGAGACCAGGCCGAATATCGTTGTAAATTTTGCTGCAGAAAGCCATGTGGATCGTTCAATTGAAGATCCTGATGTTTTTTTACAGACAAATGTAATCGGCACAGAAGTACTCTTAGATGCATGTAAAAAATATGGAAATATAAGATACCATCAGGTTTCAACAGATGAAGTCTACGGAGATCTGCCTTTAGACAGGCCTGATCTGCTTTTTACAGAACAGTCTAATGTAAAAGCAAGCAGTCCCTATTCTGCATCCAAAGCAGGCGCGGATTTACTTGTACAGGCATATTGCAGGACATATGGACTGCCCAGCACAATATCAAGGTGTTCTAATAATTATGGCCCTTACCAGTTTCCGGAAAAATTAATTCCACTTACTATCTTAAAAGCCTTGAATAATGAGAAGATACCAGTATATGGAGATGGGAAGAACATACGTGACTGGCTGTATGTTGACGATCACTGCAAAGCGATAGATAAAATAATCCATCATGGTAAAATAGGCGAAGTCTATAATATAGGCGGAAATAATGAAAAAGAAAATATTGAGATTGTTCGATTGATTTGTAAAGAACTTAATAAACCTGAATCCCTTATTACATTCGTCGAAGATCGGAAAGGACATGATAAACGCTATGCAATTGATGCTTCCAAAATGTCTTCTGAATTAAAATGGATTCCGGAAATGTCATTTGAAAAGGGAATAAAAAGTACTGTGTCATGGTACTTAAATCATATAGACTGGTGCAATACCGTATTGAATAAATAAAAGATGCAATTAAGGAGATAAAGCAGTGGATAACACGATGAAACGACTTATGGATACAGTAAATCCGGCAAATGCTAAGGAAATTTTTGACTATCTTTATGCAAAATTTCCAGATGTGATTTCAGGAAAAAACTTTACAGCACTGAAGTATTACAGCGGGGTTTTTGGAGGTGTGAGCCATCGTGACAGTTTTCACCCATTGGGGATATATATATCTGGCTGGTTTTTGCCTGTCAATAACTATGACAGGATTGAGGTGTATTGCGGAGAAATATTTTTAGGGAATGCTAATTTGGGCGTCAGGCGGACTGATGTATACAAAAATTTTCCTTTCTATAATGAAAAAAACCCTGGTTTCGATATTTTTATAGGGCACCATTTACAAGAAATAAAATCAGGACAGCCACTGGCAATTGTTGTTAAAAAGGGAAATCAAACTATTCGTAAAGAAATTATTTCGGTAGATGTTTACTCTCCTGATGATTCTATAAGCGAAATAAAACAGGGGATATCCAATCGAAAGAGAATTCTGGCGCCTACATTAACAAACAGACTTCCCATGATTTTAAAATTTGCTGATAAAATGCCAGAATATCAGTTTATCACATTGATTGAGGGGATGGAGAATAATCTGGAGGAAGTATACAGAACCTGTCAGCAAAAATATAGTCTTTTAAGTTCAGATTTAAATAGATTATCCATATTTATGATGGCAAAACTATTTTTAAGAAATCACTTTCCGGAAAATAGTGACGTGGATTTGAACAAAGATGAAAGATTACTCTTTGAGCAAGAGCCTTTTTTAAAGAATTCTGCTGAAATCATTGCAGAAAAATATAATGTAGCAGAAGAGTATTCCCAAAAATATGTTTGCACTGCTTATAAATATGTAACAAAACTTCTTTTGACAATAAGACCAGAGGTAGTATTGCTATGGAATAAATTTGGCTATTTTCATCTCATATTTGACGGTTTGTGCAAAAAGTATGGCATTCCTGTTATTTATATGGAATCAGGACTGTTACCAGGAACGTTGATTTTTGAAACGTTTGGCCAAATGGGGGAGAGTTATCCCGCATTAAATTCCGGGGAATTTTCCAGTCTTCCGGTTACGGACGAAGAACTGCTTAAGGCCGCTGAACTCAGAGAAAGACTGTATGAAAATAAATTGAATCGGTGGACAAGTTCAGATCCCTCTGTTTATAAGAAAGATGAAGCATCTTTGGTTTTGGAACAACTTGATAAAGAGAAACCCACTCTTTTATACGCAGGGCAAAATGATTTTGAATCGGGACTTTTTCCCTATACAGAACACACGAAAAAATTTCATTCCCCTGTTTTTGGATCAAGCGATGAGGCTGCTGTTTTTTTAGGAAAGCTTGCTGCTGATAAAGGGTGGAACCTGATCTACAAACGTCATCCAATGATGCAGGGACGTTTGGCAATGGAACTCCCTGAAAATATAATTATAAGTGATAAAATTGATATCCATGATGCAATTGATATAGCAGATGTAACAATTACTATTTTATCACAGACAAGTTATGTATCGTTAATCAGAAATAAGCCTGCTGTAATGCTTGGATATCATCAGTTAGCACATAAAGGAATTATCTATGAAGCCTGGGATAAAAAGCAAATAGAAGAGAGTATTTCCAATGCTATAAAAGACGGATTTACTGACAGACAAAAAGCAAATTTTATTAAACATATCGCTCAATTGTGTAAATATTATTTATACACAGACTTTGAAGATGATTCGGTCCAATATGGGAAAACCATGGAAGATCTTCTTGTATTTATAGACCATGTAGTAGCGGATAATCAATCTGTAAATTATGACATATTATGCAAAATGAACGAGGATACAGTTCTTGTAGAAAAGGGGACTTTAAAAAAGTCTTCCCTTTCAGAATTTACACTGGATTTAAATTTAAAAGAAAAATTAAAGCGCAGAAATATAAAATATATTATAACGAACAGAGACTTCTGGCATATAGGGAAAAAGAGAGGCAGCATAGCTGAATTTCTGTCTGCTGACTGCACAGAAGAAACATTCTATAGGAATATGATGTATATTTCGCAGATTGAAACTAAAGATCTGGAAGCAGGGAATTGGAAAGAGCAGTTTAAAAAAGTGCTCTTAACAGCTTTAAAACGCGGACCATATCATTTTGGACAGTTCCTCTACAGATGTGAAAATCTGCATGATGAGATTAAAAATCGGTTATTCATTGATGATGAAATTCAAAATGGGTTTGCAGAAGCATTAGAGATCATGCCCAAACAGATAATCGAAATATGTGCCAAAGAGGATAAGAATGATTTGGTGAATGTGTGTTTCCTCATGATGAAAAACGCATTGAACAACCGGGATATGGAGAAAGAGAACCTGGTTAAGTGCATTGAAGAGATATTTGATGATGCAGCGGTCAGCGACAGGAGGAAAAGCAGTTTTTATGAGCTGATGTTCCAATGCGGTATGTTTACAGGAGAATACCTGCGTCAATGGACACGTCTGCTGATGGATTCTACCGATAAAGATGTACTCAATTACTATGGCGGAATGGAGATGGGATGGATAGCATTTCTTCTTCCAGAATGTATATATCCAGAATATTATATTGAAAAGCGCAAACTTCTCGCTCATATTTCGGCTGTTATGGGCGGAACATACGAAAAAAAACAAGACAACGATGAAAACCGAAGAATTGCGCTTATGGTGACGGGGCTGCATGGAAAAAATAACGCATCAACTCAGTTGGAAATAGGTCTGGCAAACGAACTTTCCAGAAGAGGATACGATGTTACTATTTTTGTGGCTGATACTCAATTTATAAACTCGGATAATTTGTTTCCGGTTATGCCTGTGGCAAAAAGAACAAACTTTTCTACGATATTTAGGAATCAACATTTTCTTATGAAAGATAATTATGTTGAAATTAAATATTTTGACGAGACTGCTTCTGCTGAAGACCGGTATCATGCATATGTAAAAGCTATTTATGAGTATAATCCGCTGGCCATACTGGATATAACGAATGATAACGCCATTTATAATCCGCAGCTTTTGAATGATTTTCCGGTATTTTCTATTCCGTTAAACGGATATAGCAGCAGTGCCTCATATACATGCTATATTGCAAGAAATATTGATCTGGTAAAACAGTGTAATGAGATATATCACTCTGTAGACCTGGATAAATGCTATGAAGCAAATTTGTATATACCATGGGTAATTGGAGAAGAAAAATACGGGCGTGAAAAATACAGAATCAAAAGGGACGATTTTGTGATGATTACTGTCGGAAACAGGCTTGAGTTTGAACTTACGGAAGAAGTCCAGCAGGGGATGAGGGAACTTCTTGACTGCAATAGAGACATGAAATGGATACTGGTAGGCAATATAAATAATAAATTTGAGTATTTACAGGATCTGGAAAATAGAAAACAGCTTATCTACTGGGGATATGAGAATAACCTGACTGCTTTGTACAAAATGTGTGACATATACCTTGATCCGCCAAGAAGCGGAGGGGGAGGAAGCGTAGCCGGCGCTGTGCAGACAGGACTTCCCGCAGTAGTGTCAAAAGTGCCGTCAGATATTCTTCCATTCATAGGAGCAGAAAACGCTGCAGACGACTGGAATGGAGAACTTAAACTGGTTCTTGAACTTTATCACAGTAAAGTCAAACGAAAAAAATTAGCTAAAAGTCAGCAAGCTTCTTTAAGATCGGACAGATTCAAAATAGAAAACTTTGGCGGCGTACTGGAAAGAGCAATAAAAGATTTGAAATTCTAGGGTATGCTGACAAAATATCGCAAAAGGAGAATGTCTATGGACGAGAAAATTATACATGTGGTAAGTCCTTCAATGCCTCCCTTTGAAGAATTTACAAAAGAGATTTATTCTATCTGGGAGACAAAACAGTTAACAAATTCAGGGCCTAAACATGCTTTATTCCAAAGAAAATTAGAGGAATTTCTTAATGTAAAACATGTTTCTCTTTTTGCTAACGGGCATTTGGCGCTTGAAGCAGGAATACAGGCATTAGATTTGAAAGGCGAGGTGATTACTACACCATTTACCTTTGTTTCCACAACCCAGGCGATTTTAAGATGCGGACTGACTCCGGTTTTTTGCGATATTTCAACAGATGATTATACGATAGATGCTTCTAAAATAGAGGCTCTGATCACTGAGAACACAAGTGCAATTCTGCCGGTTCATGTATATGGGAATATCTGCAATGACGAAATGATAGAAAAAATTGCTAAAAAGCATAATCTTAAAGTGATATATGATGCGGCGCACGCGTTTGGCGAAACTTACAAAGGCAGGAATGTGGCTGAACTGGGAGATATGTCCATGTTTAGTTTTCATGCAACAAAAGTCTTTAATTCAGTAGAGGGCGGATGCCTTGCCTTTTCTGACGATACAAAAGAAGATGTATTAAACAGCCTGAAACAGTTCGGGCAAATGGCGCATACGGACAGCGTGCCTTATGTGGGCACTAATGCTAAAATGTCAGAACTTCATGCAGCTATGGGACTGTTAAATCTTAAATACCTCAGTACCTATATTGAAAAAAGGAAAAAAGTTGTTTCGCTTTATCGAGACAGACTTTCACAAGCACAAGGGATCCGTCTATGCAAAGAAAAGGCAGAAGTGATCTATAATTATTCATATTTTCCGGTTTTGATAGATGCTGATGCATCAGGAACTACACGAGATATCGTGTGTCAAAAGTTACAACAGAATAATATATATGCCAGAAAATATTTTTATCCTCTTACCAGTGATCTTGAGTGCTGCAGAAAAAGGAATATTGATGCGTACGTGCCAGTTGCAAAATATGTCTCTGACAGTATTCTGACATTGCCTTGTTACTCAGATCTGGAACTTGATGATGTGGATAAAATATGTGATATCATTTTGCAGGAAATTCAAGGTTAAGTAAAGACGTTATAATCTATACACATCCATAAATTCAAAGATGTCTATTGGAGGAAAGTAATGAAATTAGGAATTATGCAGCCATATTTTGTCCCGTATATCGGCTATTGGCAGCTAATGAATGTAGTAGATAAATATGTTATATATGATGATGTTAATTTTATAAAAGGCGGATGGATTAACAGAAACCGTATTTTAGTTAATGGAGAGACGAAATACTACAATATACCAATGTTAGGAGCCAGTCCACATAAATTGATTAATGAGGTAAAAGTAAATCTTGATGATAGACTTGTTTCTAAAAATTTAAGAATAATTGAAGGAGCATACAAGAAAGCTCCTTATTACAATAATGTTCTTCCACTAATTGAGCAAGTGTTAAGATGTAAAAAAAGCAATATCGCAGAGTTTATTGAAGAATCTTTCTATATTATAAATGAGTATCTGGGAATAGAAACACAACTTATTATGTCTTCGTCTTTGGATAAAGACAATAGTTTAAAAGGCCAGGATAAAGTACTCTCGATATGCAAATTACTAAATGCATCTGAATATTATAATTCATCTGGCGGACAAGAACTATATTCTTTTTCAGATTTTAAAAGTCAGGGAATTATACTGAAGTTTTTAAAATCAAAAGAGGTTATATATAAACAATTTGACAATGAATTTAAGGACAATTTATCGATATTGGATGTAATGATGTTCAACAGTCAAGAACAAGTCAGGGAATTCTTGAATAAATTTGACATTGTGACAGAGTAGTTTAATTATTGCTAAAAAGGATTAAAGGCAAGGGGGGAGTCTCATGAAAGAATTTGGAGGATATTTAGAGCTGGACCAATATCATGGAAAAGAATATTATCCACATTTTATTTCACTTAATTGTGGGAGAAACTGTCTTGCATTTTTAATTGAATCAAGAAAGATTGAAAAGGTTTATTTGCCGTATTTCCTTTGTGATTCCGTGAAGCATATATGCCAAAAATACGGTGTGATGTCTGAGCATTATCATATTGACGCAGCGTTTAAGCCTGTATTTAAGAAAATACTTAAAGAATCTGAGTTTTTATATGTCGTAAATTATTACGGACAACTGAATGATGACTATTTAAAGCATCTAAAAGCCAGATATTCTAATTTGATTTTAGATTATACACAGGCGTTTTTTCAAAAGCCGATAGAAAATATCGACACTATATTTACTTGCAGAAAATATTTTGGACTAGCTGACGGAGCTTATCTGTCAACAGATTGCATGCCGGTTAGAGAATATCCTGTGGATGTGTCATATGACCGTATGAGTTTTATTTTGGGAAGATATGAACATCCTGCTTCAGAATTCTATGAGGAATATGTAAAAAATAATGATTATTTTAATTCACAGCCTATCAAATATACTTCAAGATTGACAAAGAATTTACTGAAAGGAATTGATTATGATTTTGTTAAAAAAAGGAGAGAGGAGAATTTTGACTATCTCCATTATCGATTAGGCGGTAAAAATCAACTAAGTATTAAACGGCCAGAAGGCCCGTTTTCATATCCTTTTCTTACAGAAAACGGATATACAATCCGAAAGTATCTTCAAGATCGGAATATATATGTTGCTATGTTATGGCCGGAGGTACGAGAAATATGTAACGAAAAAATGACAGAATATAGATTGGCATCTGATATTTTGCCGCTTCCAATTGACCAGAGATATGATCAGAACGATATGAGGATAATTGCAGATACAGTGTTAGAATTAGTAAGCATTTATAACTAAATTTTGTTGGAGGAACAACTATGAAAAAACTTCAAGGCGGGATTAGCCAAAATGGAAGTATATATTACAAGAATGAGAACTGCCTGGCGATATATGGATGGCTTTATCCCAGATCATCATATGACCAGATATCTGTTTATTATAATAATAAGCATATAGGAAATGATTCACTGGGCATTGACAGACCCGATGTTTTTCAGCATTATCCGACAGAAGAGGGGATGAAATCAGGGTTTAAATTTAGTGTTAAATTAGATGACTTTGACACACAGGATCCTGTAGTTTTTCTTGTAGTTAAAAAAGGGACAGAAGTAATTACAAGTTTGATAGAAAACGTTACAGTCTATAAATATTGTAATAAATTTACAGAATGTATAGAAAAGTATAAGCTTTTGCCAAACGAAAGAACGGACAGTTTTTTATTTACAAGATGGATCGATTCGGATGATGACGCTGAATATTATAGAACTGGTATATATGAGGGATTATTTAAACGTTTAGAAAATACAGAGAAAAACGGACACAAAATAGTTGTTTCAGGGGAAAACTGGTACAGTTTATGCGCTGAACTGGAAGAAAAGGGATATATTCCATTAAAGGATTTTATACCGATATGGTATTACTTTTTTATAAAAGATTCAAGAATAAGATTTGATGTAATAGTGAACGAACTTGACGATCAAAAAGCGCTGGAATATATAGATTTTTTGAAAAAATTAGGGGGGGGGTTGTATTCTTATATGGAAATTGTCAAGTGAAAAAACTGGGCGAAATTCTTGCTAAAGACAGCGGATTTGCAAAAGATTACATTGTTGTAGATCTGCCGACTATATTTTCAATTAACGGGAAATGGCTTCCGCTTATCAGGAAGATGATAAAGAAAGCAGACATTTTGATTTATCAAAATATCGATGTAAATAACAGGTTTTCGGCAGTTCTTTCTACGCAGTATCTTCTGTCTGCATGTAAGGAAGACTGTAAACTGGTTTGTATTCCAAACATGTATTTTAGAGGATATTGGCCACAATATTGTAAAAATAAGTATGCATATCTTACCAGAGGTTATGATGTGTGTCCCTATGGAGACTCAAATCTAAATTCGGCATATGAAAAAGGAGAGAGTTTAGAAAACGTATTAAAAAATATAGAGAATGAGCAGTATTATTCTGAAGAAACCTGTGAGAAAAATGTAGCTGATAGCCTGTTGGAGCTAAAAAACAGAGAAGACAGGTGTGATATAAAAATATCAGATTATATAGCAAAATACTACAAGAAAGACAGGTTGTTTTACGCTGTCAATCATCCAACTTTACAGTTATATTATGAAATGGTAAAAAGGATACTGTACTATCTGGATTATAAAAATCCAGAGTTTTCGTCTAAAACAAATGAGCAGGACGGGATTGAGGTTCCTATATATCCCTCTGTTGCAAAAGGACTGGGATTAGAATTTGAAATCAAACCAGGATATTTTTATAAACACTTTTTCCCCCAGAAACTTTCAATGTATGACTGGATGAAAAAATATATAAACTATTGTTTTGAACAACGACCATCCAATATTTGAAGTGATTTTAGGAAAGGAAATATCAGGCTATGATAATAAAAAATGGCTGCGCGACACTCAGAGCGATCGAGAAAACAGATTTTGAGCTGCTTTTATATCTGATTAATGCCCCGGAGATAGAAGAAATGATCGGCGGATGGGCTCTGCCTGTCAGCAGGACAGCGCAGGAAAAATGGATAGAAAGTTATTCAAACACAGAAAAGAATATAAAACTTATGATTGAACTGACAAATGGAAAAACAATAGGCATGATGATGCTGTCCAATATTGACTGGAAAAACAGGACAGCTTTGCTGGAATATAAGACCGGTGCGCCAGTGGAAGACCGAATACGGGGAGATATGCTTGATGCCATTAACGGAATGTTAGATTATGCATTCGGAGAGCTGGGTATGAACTGTGTGACCGCTACAATTCAGGAGGAAAACAAATTTTCACTTAAGCTCTGTAAAAGAGCCGGCTTTGTAGAAGAAGGAATCTTGAGGCAGAGGATTTATAAAAGAGGCGCTTATAGAAATCAGATAGAGCTGTCAATTTTGCGAAATGAATTTTTTAAAATCTGCGGAAAGGAATCAAAAGCTAATGAAAATGCAGGAACATGAAATAGAAAAAAAAATCAGGTCGATTTCTGCTGATCAATACATGGAAATAATCAAACTGGCGAGAGCAGCAAAAAAGAATAGTGCGAAAAAAGCAGATATAAAAGTTGCTGTGATTGGGACATGCAGTCTTCAGTATTTTGTAATGGTCTTAAAAGTGATTTTACTTAAATACGGTATATCGGCAGAAATTTATGAAGGCCAGTATGATGGTATCAATATGGAAGTGTTCGACAGGGCCTCTGCTCTTTATTGTTTTCAGCCGGATGTAGTGATCGTACTTAGTGACTACAGGGATATCAAAGAGTTTCCATCACTCTTTGATACGAATGATGCCGTGGATTCTTACATAAAGAAAAACGGGGAATATTATTCGGAAATGTGGGACAGACTGTCTGAAATTAAAGGATGCCACATATTGCAGGCGAATTTGGTGACTCCTGTAGAAAGAGTACTGGGGAATCTGGAATCCGGAGTCTATTATTCAAGAAGAATTTTTTACCAACTTCTTAATATTGAGATGACAAAAAGAAAGCGAAAAAATGTAACAATAATTGACATGGAATACCTGGCTTCAATTGCAGGAAAAGATAAATGGTTTGACCGTAAATCATATTTTATGAATAAACTGCCATTTTCTTTGGAACAGATAGGGATAGTCTGTGATGTGTTTGCACAGCAGATCGCAGAACTGAAAGGAAAAATCAAAAAGTGTCTTGTTTTAGATTTAGACAATACTTTGTGGGGCGGGGTAGTTGCTGATGAAGGGCCATTAGGAATACAAACAGATCCTAATCAGGCGGAAGGGGAAGCGTATCTCGAATTCCAAAAATATATTTTAGAATTAAAGAATAGAGGCGTTATTCTTGGTGTGATCAGTAAAAATGACTATGAGACTGCAAAAGAACCCTTTGATAAAAATGAAAATATGATTTTAAAATATGATGACTTTTCAGCATTTATAGCAAACTGGGAAAACAAGGCTAAAAATATAGAGGCAATGGCAAATGAGCTGAACATCGGTACTGACAGTTTCGTGTTTTTTGACGATAATCCTGCTGAACGGGAAATTGTTAAAATGTATCACCCTGAGGTGACAGTGATCGAAGTGCCCGAAAATATTGCTGAATACGTTACTGCACTCGAAAGAGCACACCCTTTTGACTGGTTAAATATAACAAAGGAGGATATCAGCAGAACTGAATCTTATGTGAGCAATAGTGCAAGAAAAACTTTACAAATTCAATTTAAAGATTATCAGGAGTATCTGAAAGCCTTGGAAATGGAAAGTGAAGTTGGGCCGTTAGACAAAAACAATTTGGAACGATTCACACAATTGATTAACAAGTCTAATCAATTTAATTTGAGGACCCAACGTTATTCTGAGGGAACTATCAGCCAGATGACGAGTAGTCCGGATTACAGGCTTCTTACAGTGAAGCTGTCCGATAAATTCAGCAAATTTGGAATAATATCATGCATTATACTAAAGAAAGAAGAGTCTGAATGTTTCATTGACACATGGGTAATGAGTTGCAGGGTATTAAAAAGAGATGTAGAGAAGCTGGTATTTAATCATATTGTAAAAGAGGCTGTGAACTGGAAATGCGAAAGAATTACGGGAGAGTATATTCCCACAGTAAAAAACAAACTAGTTAAAAATCTCCTGCCTGAGTTGGGATTTGAATTAATTGAAACGGACGATACAGGTAAAGAGAGGTATTCATGTAGCGTAGAACTTGCAAAATATAATAAAACAATGATAAAGGAGAGATAAAAATGAATATTAAAGAAACGTTGGAGAAAATTTTCAGAGATGTATTTGAAGATGAGGATATTATTTTGACAGAATCAACAACAGCAGAAGATATTGAAGATTGGGATTCGCTGACGCATATTCAGTTAATAGAAGAAATTGAACAGGAGTTTAAGATCAAATTTACTTTACAAGAGATAACGGGCCTTAAGAATGTGGGCGAATTTATCACTCTGGTAGAAAGAAAGCTGAGTAATTAGGAAGATGAATGAGTATAGATTTGAAGATATTATTGAAGGAACAAATGCTGAATTTCAAGTTGCTGTCTCTGAGGAAATGTTAGAAGATTTTCAAAGATTAAGCGGAGACACTAACCCCATGCATACAGATAGAGAATATGCCCGGGAAAAGGGAATGGATGACAGAATCTGCTATGGAATGTTAACAGCCTCTTTTTATTCCAGGCTGGTCGGAATGTATCTTCCCGGGAAATTTTGTATTCTGCAAGAAATATCAGTAGCGTTCCATAAACCTGTTTATATTAACGATATACTTAAAGTGTCAGGAAAGGTAATAAAAAAGAATGAACTTTTTAAGCGGCTTGAGATTGATGCCAAAATAATAAATACAAATGGAGAACGGGTGAGCAAAGCCAGAATCAAAGTGGGGTGTTTGGAATGAATGAGAAAAAAATATACCTTATTTTGGGCGCTTCTTCTGATATCGGGAGTGAATTGGTTAAAGACCTGAATGATACAGAAAAAGAAGCGGTAATGATTTGCCATTACAGGAGTCAGTGTGAGAAATTAGCTGAAATAAACTTAAAAAATGGTAATCAAATTGATTTTATACAGGCTGATCTTAGTCTTCAGGATGAAGTCCATGCTTTAATTGACTATGTTAAGAGGCAATATAATTCTCCTGTATATATTGTACATCTCCCGGCAAACAAATTTGAATACACTAAGCTAAAAACATTCTCATGGGAAACTTTGCAACGTGATATGGAGATTCAAGTCCATGCTTTGATTGAAATAATGAAAGCTTTTTTGCCACACATGTTGAAAAGAGATTGTATGACCAAAGTGGTTATCATGTTGTCTGCATATACAATGGGAAATCCTCCTAAATATATGATGAATTATATTGTCACAAAGTATGCGCTTCTTGGATTAATGAAGTCTTTGGCAATAGATTATGCCGGAAAAAATATACGGATTAATGGAATATCTCCATCTATGATGGAAACAAAATTCCTGGATAATGTCGATGAAAGAATTGTGCAACTTAATGCTTATAACAGTGTTGGCAAAAGAAATGCACAGGTTTCAGATATAGTGCCTGCTATTAGATTTCTTTTGTCTGATGCAAGTAACTATTTGCATGGAACTAATTTGAACGTGACAAATGGAAATATCATCAGTTAGGTCTGTACAGGAAAACAATATGGAAGAATATACTCCTACAGAAAGTGAAAAACAGGAATATCTGGCATATGATTCAAAAGAAGCCTTTTTTGATAATCTTGAAAAGGGACTGCAGAGTATCACGGAATATCAATTAAAAAAAACGAAAGAAAAAGTTGTATTAATTGCCGGAGCCATGGCGGTTTTTGACAAAGGGACAATAGATTTCCTTAATAAAATGGCCAGGGTTGATTCCCGTGCCCAATATATCCTGCTGTCAGAAGTGACTGCGGAATTCAGAAGAAAGACAAAAGACCGGTTTGAGTTTGAGTCAATATGTACGCCGCATCTTCTTGCCAAGGAGATACTGGTCCCGTATATGGATGTTCCTGTTCTGGCTCATGTCGGGAAATATCTTGACGCGCACAGTTATTTGATGAAAGCTATTGATAATTTGAAAGGACGCCATTATAATATTGGCTGTGGGTACGCAGAAAACCTGATCTATTATGCGGACAGATATTTGAAAACAGTACTGGACAGGATCCGTCCGGATTATGTGATCCTGTGGAATGAATTTTATGCATTTCACATGGTATTCCAATCTATATGCCATATGAGAGGAATTCCGGTCTTTTATATGGAGTTCGGATGCATTCCGGGTACTTTTGTTATAGAAAAATACGGTCAGCAGGGAGAGAGCTATCCATCGCGCCATCCTTTTAAATTTCGGCGCCTGTGCGTCGAACAAAGCGAAGAAATCCAAACGGAGCATATCCTGGCGTACTTGTCTGATACAGGTATGAACAGAAATCGGCAGCCTCTTCCGGGGAATATGGGACCATATCTGAAACGCTGTCGTACAGGGAGGCCTGTAATAACTTATATGGGACAGAATGATTATGAATCGGGGATATATCCTTATACGTGTATGACGAGGAAATATCATTCCCCCGTTTTTCGCAGTACTTTAGAGGCTTTGGAGTTCTTACGGCTGCTTTCTGTAAAAAATGACTGGAATCTGTTGTTCAAACCACACCCGATCATGGAATTATTTTCAATGCAGAAAGACGGCATATATGGGTATGAGCCTCTAAAAGATGTTAATATTAATGAAGTGATAGACTGTTCAGACGTTATTGTTACCATTCTGTCACAGAGCGCATATCTCTCGCTGATACGAAATACCCCTGTAGTCATGCTCGGATATATCCAGTTGAAAGGAGCCGGCTGTGCTTATGAAGCATACTCCAGATGGAAGATTGAGCACATGATCAGGCGTGCTCTGAAGTATGGCTGTACAAACAGACAGAAAAAGCGGTTTCTCGAGCATACTGCCAGATTACTGAAGTACTGTCTGTATGATGATGAATCGCATCCAGAACTGCCTTTTGGACAGAAGATCAGCAATTTTAAGGGGATTGAATTATAAAGAAAGGCTTGGAAGTTATGACAAAAAGACGCAAGAAAAGACTGAAACCATCCGCCATCGTCGGCTATTCATTCCTTGGCCTGTACGCTGTGGCGGCTATCGCATTTCTTATGTTCTGCCTGGATCTGAACATGCTTCCGGTCATGTACATTATCATAGAAGTAGTTGTACTGGCTGTTCTGGGCGTGCTGTTCGCGATCATGCAGCGTAAGTTCTCACTGTCTGTCATATCCGATATGCTTTGTTTCATATTCAGTATCGGACTTTTTGCCGGATGCTACTTTATATATCAGACAGGTTCCACTATATCCAATGTGGCAAGCACAGAAGCCCAGACGAATGTCATATCTGTCTATGTGATGGATGACGATCCGGCGCAGTCTCTGCAGGATATTGCCGATTATCAGTTCGGTATCAGCGCGACCGTGGACAGGGAGAACACGGACAATGCGATCAGCAGCCTCAGGGATCAGCTTGGATCGGAACTTTCTGTCAGCGAGTATGAGGATCTTTTTACAATGGTAGATGATCTGAGATCAGGGAGAACAGGGGCTGTCATTATCAACAGTGCATATCTTGGGATCGTTTCAGATGTAGAAGGCTACTCATGGGTGTTGACAGATCTCAGGGAGGTCAGTTCTGTGGCGCTTGAAGTTGCAGATGCAGGCAGGAACGATGTTCCCGACGATGTGCCGGAGACTTTTGTCATGTATCTGAGCGGCATCGATACTTACGGGGGGATATCTGCACGCTCCAGAAGCGACGTGAACATTCTTGCAGTCGTGAACACAAGGACGAAGAACATCCTTCTGCTTTCAACGCCGAGAGACTACTATGTAGATTATTCTGTGACCGGTGGGGCAAAAGATAAGCTGACGCATGCCGGCATCTACGGCATCGACGCTTCAATGGATGCCCTGGAAAGGCTGTATGATATCGATATTGATTATTATCTGAGGGTAAACTTTACCGGATTTATAGATATTATCGATGCTCTTGGCGGTGTCGACGTGTATTCCGAGTATGATTTCTCTGTGGAGAATATCAGGAGTTATCAGCAAGGATACAACCATCTGACAGGACTTGAAGCGCTTGCCTTTGCAAGAGAGCGGTACAGTTTTGCAGAAGGCGATTATCAGAGAGCGGACAATCAGATGGAGGTAATACGTGCTGTCATTGCCAAATGTGCCTCGTCTTCGCTCCTGACAAACTATACTTCTGTTATGCGAGCAGTCGCAGGCAGTTTTGATACAAATATGCCGGAAGATCAGATCGCTTCTCTGGTAAGAATGCAGCTTGCCGATATGTCATCGTGGGATATCAATTCCTATACAGTGAGTGGAGAGAGCGCGTCGGCCGAGACATATTCCATGCCGGGGCAGAATCTTTATGTGATCATTCCGGACGAGAGCGACGTGAATAATGCAAAAGAAATGATAAGCGAGGTGTATGGTACAAATGATGAATCCAGCGGCAGTAATGAAACTGCTCAATGAGAGAAAAGAATTTCTGGAAAATAATCCGGATCTTTATCCCTTTTTAAAAAAGTGGTTTGGCAGCGACATAGAAAAAGGGACAATACTGGAAATGCGTATAATATCGCCCTCTGGTGAGTGCGCGGATTCGGTAAAAATAGAAGTTACAGATTCTGAGTCCGGTTTTTTTGAGGCTGTAAACCAGTTGCTGAGATAAAATCCCGCAGCAGAAAAAAGGCGTTTTGCAGGATCATACAACAAACTGGGGCTGTCGGGAAATAGATAGTTCCAAACAGGGGCAGGCGTGACTCGCATGAGTCACGCCTGCCCCTCAGACTGTAGACAAAGTCCCCGGTTTACGCCGGGGCTTTTCTTCTGTAGTTATCAACATTTCAATTATCTTCCCTCTTTTTATCAAGAAAAAATTCCCTTTATCAACTCGAAAATTAAGCGGTACA
>CALWAR010000013.1 GCA_944375765.1 uncultured Mediterraneibacter sp.
AATGACATGACGACAGATATGACAAAGGGACCTATCATCCCGCAGCTTACAGAATTTACAATACCACTTGTGCTGGGAAATCTGTTCCAGCTTACATATAATGCGGCGGATTCCGTGATCGTGGGAAAATTCGTCGGGGACGACGCTCTTGCGGCGGTGGGGAGCGCCGGCCCGATCATGAATATGGTGATCCTCTTTATCAGCGGGATGTGCATGGGAGCGGGGATCCTGATGAGCACCCAGTACGGAGCGAAGAAGTATGAGCAGCTGCAGCGCCAGATCAGTACGACCATGCTGGGCGGACTGGCTTTTTCGGCGGCGGTCGCAGTGCTGCTCATTGTCTTCTCCTATCCGCTGCTGAGACTTCTTCAGGCGCCGGAAGACATTATCCACTCGGCGGTAATGTACCTGCGGATCGTCTTTGTGGGCCTGATCTTTACCTTTATCTACAATTTCTTTTCCAATACACTGCGGGTCCTCGGAGACAGTAAAGTGCCGCTGTATTTTCTGATCATCAGCGCATTTCTCAACGTTGTGCTCGATCTCTTCTTCGTAGTCGTGGTAAAATGGGGCGTTCCGGGGAGCGCTTTGGCCACGGTGCTGAGCGAGGCACTGTGCTGTCTGTTCTGCCTGATCTATATTAAGAAAAAGATCCCGCTTCTGTGTCTGGGAAAGAAGTGGAGAGTCTTCGACGGTTCGATCCTGCTTCGGACATTCAACTACGGGATCACGAGCGCCCTGCAGCAGATGTGCATCCAGCTGGGCAAGATCTGCGTGCAGACCGTCGTCAATGTGCAGGGCGTGGCATTTATCGCGGCGTTTACCGCCATCAACCGGGTGGATGATTTCGCCATGACTCCCCAGCAGAATATCGCTCATGCGACTACTACGTTTATGGCGCAGAATAAGGGCGCGGGAAATATCAGAAGGATGAAGAAAGGATTCCTAAGCTCCATCATCCTTCAGGTCATCTATACGACGGTGATCGCTATTGTCGTGTTCGTATTTTCCCGCCAGATCATGGAGCTTTTCGTCAGCGACGGCTCTGAGGAAGTCATCACACTGGGAATGTCCTATCTGCAGCTCATCGCATTTATGTATTTCATGCCGTCGGCGACCAATATCATACAGGGCTTCTTCCGCGGACTGGGAGACTTGAAAGTAACGCTGATCAGTACGATCCTGAACATGTCGGCGAGATTCCTGTCGGCGTGGATCATGATCCACATCCTGGGCGGCGGGTTCGGATGCCTTGCGTGGGCCAACTTTGTGGGATGGATCGCCATGCTTGCATTCCAGGCGCCGATGATCCTGACAAGGTGGAGGAAAGAGCAGCCGGCAGATCCATCTGTAAGTTGATTTACAGGTTTTGCAGCAGCGCCCGGAAATCCTGTCCCATGTCTGCATACTTTATATAGCGGACCGTGCCGAGTACATTGCTCATACTGCCGGGCTGTAATTTTTCCGCAGAACAGATAATGACCGGAATGGGCGGATCAAGAAGTCCGGCGTATCCGATCAGCAGCAGTCCGGCGTCCGGACTTATTTCGCCGCCGTTATTTTCCGGGTAGTCCGTATCAGTGACGATCAGATCAAAAGAAGCGTCTGCCTTATGTGCTTCCTGGATCTTCTCTTTTGCATTTTCCAGGGTGGCTGCATGGACAAAGACAAAATCTCCGCACTGTGCGACGGCTCTTTTGACAGCCGCATATTTGAAAATATTATCCTCAGCGATCAATGCTTTCATAGAAATGTCCCTCCTGTGCTTTTCTCTGCTGTTCTGGCTTGTGATCAGATGATAGCATGGTGAAGGGCGGGAAAAAACGCCCTGCGGCTTCGGGGCGTTTTTGCGATCAGTTATCATATTTTATATTTTTCCTTCAGGCATTTCACTTTTTCGGTTATTGCGGCCCGGACTTTTTCCGGCCCCAGGATCTCCACTCTGTCGCTGTACTGCAGCGCCCAGTTTACAATACCGTAAGGACTGCATTTGACTCTTACGATATCATAGTCGGGATCTTCCTTATCGGTCTGTACGAAGCGGAACGTATCGCCGAACCAGTCGTGAAGAAACGTGTAATCCGGTCTTACATGACGATCGGGCGCACCGGCCTGTTTCGGGCTGTATATTCGCAGTGTCACAGTGACCGGCTCATCGAAAGACATATTCAGGTGGGAAAACTGATAGGAATCATCCCATTCCTGCGGCAGGTTTGCCACCTGAGACTTATCAGGAACAGGGACGCCCTGCGGATACCTGGCATCTCGTGCGATCTCCATATCTTTCATCAGATCCACTCTCCAGATGGACATGCTGTGCAGCAAGTCTGCGGCTGTTCTCCGGGCTGTGGATCCGATCACGTAGTAGCGCCCGCTGTCCGCCACAAGATAGTAGGGGCTGAGCTGATCCTTTTCTCTGCGGACAGGCTCAAGCTGCTTTCTGTGATCATACCCGTGGAACCGGAACCGGATCTGCACTTTTCTGTCTATTGCTTCCTGGATCAGCCGGAGGTTCTGACTGAGCTGCTCTTTCCCGATCAGGGCGGGCTCGTAGACAGTGCAGATGTTTTTGTGGAACTTCTGATAATAAATGTTGGTCAGGCGATCCTCGACTTTTCTTACGAGGTCGCGCGCAGTCCGGGTGTCCACGGTCCTGGAGAAGAGAACGCCCTCGATCAGGATGTTTATTTCGTCCGGCGAAAATGCAGACTGATAGTAGAGATTCCTGATCGGCCGACGGCCTTTTTCGGAATCAAGCCAGGGAAGATCTTCCTCAAAATCCCGGAACTCCCGTTCATAAGCGTCGAATATGAGCGCCCATTCTTCCGGGGGCTTAAGTACAGCCAGACCTTCGCTGTCACGTTCGTGATTCAGTGTATCAGCCATTGTATTGATCATATTGTTGAAAGCGCCTTTATCGCGGATACACGACTTAAGCTGCGGGACTTTCCGCAGATCAGACTGGCTCACCGTATGTTCCCGGTCTGTGTACTTTCGCAGATATTCCAGGACGCGGTAGTAGCGCTCAAAGTTCGGGCAGGATTTGTTCCCTGTTGAGCCGTCGGTTGGACTGGTGTTTTTCATGTCGTATTCTCCCGTATCAGTTTTATAGATATATCATAAATACCGGACCGGATCCTGTAAAGACGTCTTGCCGATAAATATTGAGAGCAATACTATATACAGTGCTATATGCAATGCATATTTATTCAAATAAATGCAATATATTATTTTTGATAGGAGGTATTGCGTATGGCATTTCAGTTGAAATCTAATAAAAAAGAGACAGAAAACAAAACGATCCGTTTTCCGCTGCCTTTGATAGAGCGGATCGACAAGGCGATTGAAAATAAAGACGTTACATTCAGCAGTTTCGTGATACAGGCGTGCGAGTATGCTCTGGAAGATTTAGAAGAAATGGAGAAGCCTCAGAAAGATTCCAGAGGCAAAGATTTCTTAGAGAAAGATTCCTAGTGACAAAAGCAGGGGATATATATTTTATATTTGAAATTCAGAGGGAATATATATTTCCTGATCGGTTTCCATGCAGTAGATCGACAGATTATAACCAAAAACACATCCACAGTCTATGGAAATATGATGATTCCGCTTAATGACGGTGCCTTTGTTTCCCTCTTCTGATATTGTGGGCGTGTGTCCGGTAATCGTGTATGCATCTTCAAAATAAACCCTGTCAAGGTCCGCGCGGGAAAACAGAAGCTGCGGCACGGAGAAATCCTCTACGGTCATTCCCACGCTGAATGGTTCAAGGCCGCCGTGTACAAGAAGATAATTCTTCCCCTCTACACAAACCTTTTCATATAAAGAAAAGTCGTCGAGATAGTCTGTGATCTTATACTGTTCGGAAAGGGAAAGAGCCCGGAACTCTTCCAGCGTACTGTCGCCGCCGTTAAACATCCAGTCTGTGTATGCCTGCATTGTTTCAGGAGAAAGCTGCGTCTCTACATTTTCTTCCGCTTCTTCCGCGCTATCTGCGCACATTTCTCCCAGCACTTTCAGCGCCAGATATTCATGGTTCCCGAGGATCGGGACTACATTCGGGCGGGCCATCATGTCCTGCAGGACTTTGACAGACGCATACCCCCGGTCGATGCAGTCGCCGAGAACATATAAGACATCATCATCGTTAAAGCCTACGGCTTCCAGAGCCTCTGTATATTCATTGTAACAGCCGTGGATATCGCTGATCACGTAATGCATATGACACCTCACATTCCTGATATGTTCTGTTTCCTTTAATCCAGCCATTCTTTCAGATCGTCGCTGCTCCAGCTGTTGCCCTCTTCATCCTGTGCCGTCCAGCTGCCGTCGGAATATTCCTGATACTCTGTCCTGCCGTTTTCACTCTCATACCATGAGGTTCCTGTCTGATAACGGCCGCCAGATGCGGAACCACCGGACGAGCTGCCGCCGGAAGAACTGCCCCCGGATGATCCGCCGGAGGAACTGCTACCGGAGGAATTGCCGCCGGAGGAACTACCGGAGCCTGAACTCTGCTGTGATGTCTGCGCGGCCTGTCTTGCGGCCTCTTCCTGTCGTGCTTTTTCTTCCGCTTCTTTTCTGGCCTTCTTCTCTGCCTCTTCTTGCTCCTGTTCTTCGATCGCCGCGATACGCTCCTCATAGGATGTGATGAGCGCGTTTATAGAATTTGTATAGGCAAGCGCTTCTTCTTCTGTGCAGACGATACCCGTCTCGGATGTGACGGTCTCTGACAAGGCCAAAAGACTGTCCCTGGCGGCATTTATGCTTTCTTTGTCTGTCATTTCTTCGAGGTTTGTTAATGTATTGTCGGACAGCGTCTTTTCATATTCGGAAGTAAAATATGACTTCATGGCATTTATTCCGTCATTATATTGCCGGATGATTTCGTCCAGCGGCTTATCGGTCTTACTGTAGGCTGCGAAATCCCCGGATATATTTTGAAGTATTTCTATTTTTTCGCCGCGGTCTTCTGCATCAGAAAAACTGTCATTGTACTCTTTGATCCCGGCTGTATAGGCGTCCAGTTCTTTCTGCCGCTGATAGTTCTGATAGAAGAATACGCCAATGACAGCGGCAATAATAAGTAATGCGGCGATAAGAATCATGACAAATTTCTTTTTACTCTTTGGGGCGCTGCTTTCCATATACTCTCTCTCCTGTAAATTGTATAAATAATATTTTCTACATTTTACTTTAATATCATGCAAAATGCAATATATAAATAATTGCTTATTGCAATATAAAATGCAAAAAATAAACAAAAAAATGTAACAGTCCAGCCCATCTGTCCGTCAGTCGCCGGATTCTTATGTAAGCATAAATCTGTCTCCTGACATCAGCTGGCCGGTCTGTTACAAAAAATTGCAAAAAATTAGCACTCGACTATTGACAGTGCTAATAACATGTGCTATAGTACAACTAGAACAAAGGAAGAGGAACAAAAGGAAACCAAAAAGCAGGAAGCTTAAGAGGTTCCGGAAAAAGTTTCAGATCCTGAGTTTAAGCAGCTTGCGACACTTGAGACAACTTCAAGAGTGCTGATGGCGGCCGTCAAAAGCGGTTCATACTAAATTTAATTTTGATGTTTCAATTATGGAAGGAGAAATGACTTATGTTAATGCCGAGTATTTTTGGAGAGAATTTATTTGATGATGGCTGGATGGATTTCCCGTTTGAAAGGAATTTCTGGGGAAGAAAGAATCCGCTGTATGGTAAGAATGCAAAGAACTTAATGAAAACAGATATCCGGGAGCATGACGACGGTTATGAACTTGACGTCGATCTTCCGGGATTTAAGAAAGATGAGATCACGATCGATCTCGACAATGGTTATCTGACGATCTCTGCAGCAAAAGGTCTGGATAAAGACAGGCAGGATAAGAAAGGTAAATACATCCGCCAGGAGCGTTATGCAGGGGCAGTCCAGAGAAGTTTCTATATAGGCGACGCTGTAACCGAGGAAGATGTGAAGGCTAAATTCGAGAACGGTATCCTGAGACTGAGCATTCCGAAGAAAGACGCAAAAGCAGTAGAGACGAAAAAGACCATCGCCATTGAGGGATGATCTTTCCCGAAAGGGCATAAAGCATAAGAAGAGTCCGGTACGAAAGTGCCGGGCTTTTTTTGTGTTATATACAGAGTTGAAGAGGGCTGAAACAGTATAGCAATTGGCCTGATAAAATGGTAAAGTAGTAGTATACTAAAAAACTAAGAACGATTAGGAGGGAACGACTATGGCAAAGAATATTGAACCAAAACTTAAAAAGATAGGCGACTATTTGAAACTTGAGGAAGATGTCGAGTTTATCGTACCGGAATACCAGCGAGCATATTCCTGGGGAATAATAAATTTTCATAGATTATCTACCAAAACCCTTGATTTTACGCCATATTTAGGGACTTAGAGCATTGGAATTACTACTAATTTACTACTACGGATTGAGCTTTGATACGAGGGTAAGTCCCAATTATGCGGAGATATGGCATAGCACATCAGTATTGATAAACTAAAAATTGAATATCGCAAGTAGATTATGGAACGCCGATATTGACGTTCCTTTTCTATTTCCAGCCGTTCAGAAATGGACGGCTTTTTCTATATCCAAACGAAAGGAGAATTTAAAGCTATGAAAAAGATATTGAAGCGATTAGCCACAGGCTTCCTTGCCTTTGCGACTATCGTTACCGCCTTGCCGACAATGGCAGTCCACGCTTCCGAGAAACAATACTGGACG
>CALWAR010000014.1 GCA_944375765.1 uncultured Mediterraneibacter sp.
TCTTCCTTTTGTAACCGGAGCCGGAAGCATCACACTCCCGACTGCTCCGAATATGTGAGTCATCCTACTGTATCCGCCTGGTTTACGGACGTTTTACCGGGGAAAGTCTCCCCGGCAAACACGAATTGATCTACTCCATAAAGTTCATCGGATCTACCGGCTCTCCGTCTTTGAGTATCTCAAAGTACAGATTCGGTCCTTCTACGCTGTAGTATTTTGTGGGCTCTGCAAGAGTTCCAAGCTTCTCTCCCGCGCTGACATAATCTCCGACAGAAAGCGCCACATCTGAGAGTTGTCCATACACAGCGGTATAGCCGTTCCCCATATCAAGAGTGACTGTAGTTCCCGTCTGCGCTGTTTCTTCAATGTTTGTGACAATCCCGGCGGCCGATGCGCTGATCGGCTCTCCTACCTCGCCGCCGATGATCATAGCCGGATTATACTGGTACTGTTCCAGTGTCTGGAAAAATACTGTCTGATCCATACTGTAGCTCATGATGACCGAGCCGCTGGCAGGCCACGCAAGAATGCTGTCTTCGCTGAACCATACGCCTGATGTATCTCCCGATGACACTTCCGAACTGTTCTCTGCTTCAGTACTTTCGTCCGCAGTGCCGCCGGCGCTGTTCTGAGCGCCCGAACTGCTGCCTGTCTCTTCTCCCGGCTGCCCTGGCAGCCCTCCTTCACCGCTTTCTGTGAGACTGCCCTGGCCGTTATCTGCCTCCGGCAGGATAATGTCGTCCGTTGTAGTCTCTTCTGTAGTATCTCTCATATTTGATTCCATCTCTTCTGTAAGTTCTTCCGCCTGTTCCTCAGCCTTTGCCATCTGATCTTCGATGTCTCTCTGGTAATTGCTGAACGTGTATGCCCCAACCAGTGCAATGACAGCTACAAAACAGATCACAATGCCGACGGCGGCGCCTTTTCCTTTTAGGAAAGACGGTCTTTCATTCTTATTCATTATCATCACCTCTGGCTATATTTTTGCCAGGAAGCGACCGTATTATTCTGTATATTTCAAAAGAACAGTATAAAAATATTTTTCAGTTCATATCATAGCAGCTCTGTTTCCTGTATATCGTTTCTCAGCTCAGTCCCCTCAAAGAAAAATGCAAGGATCTCTTCGTAGTTCTTTCCTTCTTTCGCCATCTGATCTGCAGTCCATATGCTCATTCCCAGCCCATGCCCTTTCCCGGTGGTAGTAATCTTTATGCTGTCGCCGCCGTCCTCACTGAGAGAAAACGCGCTGGACGGCAGCGCGAGCGCATCCCGGAACTGATCGCCCGTGCATACGGTGCTTCCTATCCTCAGCTCGCTTACATATCCCGCTGAATCAAGAGAGCTGATCTCAAAGTCTTCAAATGAATATCCCTTTGCCGCTATCTCTCCGTCCTTTTCCGCCACAAGAAAATCCCGGCACAGATCCTGGATCTCTTTACAGGTAAATGTAAATGTCTGGATTTCGTGATCCGCTTCCTTATCCAGCGGACACTCCCTGACTGCAATATACGGATACTCATTGCTGCCAAGCACTTCGGCGGCGCTCCGTGTCAGTCCGGAGCTGGACTGATGAAAGGGTGTTAAGGCATAGCTGTCTTTATACATAACTGCTGTATCGTCTGTCTCTTCCACCGCACGGATATATTTTTCGTAATATCCTCTGTATTCTTTCGCCCCCCATTTATCTTCCATCTCTTCCCGGGACAGATAGCTTTCTGTAAGGATCTTGTCCTCTGATTCTTCAAGTGTTCTGTAAATCTGAGTACGGATCAGCACTGCCTGGGCTTTCATAGTCTCTAATTCGCAGTCCTCCTGTATCTCCTCTGCCAGGATCCCCGCAATATAGTCTGTCCATTTGAGCTCTGTCACCCCGTCCGCCTCTTCCGTATCCGGGACTTTTACCTTTACATAAGCGTCTTCTTTGTCCTGTTCCTTTACGTCTGCCCCGTTCACGAATACAGAGACGATATACGGAAGCAGGATCAGGATTATGAGAAAAGCGGCAAGCGACTTGAATTTCTGTTCTATGGCATATCGATTCATGAAAAAACAGCCCTCCACATTTTAATATATGAAAGGCTGCTCCTGATTTATTCTTTTTTATTATCCTGCTGTCCTGATACCGGGCCGTCCGTCGGCGGATTCCCCGGCACCGGGCCGTTTGTCGGCGGGTTTCCCGGCATCGAACCGTTTGTCGGATATACGGGCGGAACCGGCGGCGGGGCGAGCCTCGGCTCCATCCCCGGATTGAACGGTTTGTTTCTCATCACGAACAGGCAGATTGCTTCATAGAACGGGATAAAACCTGAAAGCACAGCATGTACTGCTGCCATATTGCGTGTAGTAAACCTCTCGTAAATCTGAATATTGATCAGTATCCGCAGCACGGAATATAGCGCTGTATACACGATAGCCACAACAATGAGCACGATATAGACTCCGAAAGCCGTTGTAACAAACGCAGTCATTCCGCTCATTCCGCCTGCGTGTCCTCCTCTTATACCGGACGCTGCTCCGACTCCCATCGCAGCGCCCATCAGAAATACGACCAGAACCCCCATAACAGCGCTGTATATGATGGGTACGATCAGGTTCCATATTCCCGGATTACTGATACTCTTGTTCTTCAGCGGGATCTCGCCTGCCAGTTCACCATGGTAATAGTCCCTTGCAAACGGTATAAAGGCAAGCCACGGCCGCTCTCTCCCCATACGTTTTCCGATGGTGTACAGCCCGATCGACTGAAAGATATAATTCGCAAGCACAACAACAAGTAACACCGCAAGCACGATAAGATAAACTGTCAGGAACACTGCAAGCGCTCCACTGCCGCCTCCCATGCCGATGGGATAATCATAACTATATTCATAACGGTAATCGTATCCAAAATCCATAAAGTACCTCCTATTCGTCCTCACCGGACAGAACTTCTACTTTTTTCAGTTTCCATATGTCGGCTACGTACTCCTCAATGGTACGGTCAGATGAGAACTTGCCGCTGCAGGCTGTCTGCATCATGGCCATCCCGGACCATCTCTGCTGGTCTCTGTAAGCCTCTTCCACTCTCTTCTGCGCGTCTGCGTAGGAGCGGAAATCTTTCAGGATAAAATACATATCCGCCTTATCCGTAGACTGTGTATTGAGAAGTGAATTATACAGGTTCTTGTACATGTTGTGATCGCCGTGTGAATAAGTACCGTCCATAAGCTGGTCTATCACACGTTTCAGCTCCCAGTCATTGAAATAGATATCCTGCGGATTGTAGCCGCCGTTATTCTCATAATTAATGACTTCTTCTGAGCTTAATCCGAAGATAAATGCATTCTCTTCGCCGACTTCCTGTACGATCTCCACATTCGCGCCGTCCATTGTTCCCAGTGTAGGAGCGCCGTTCAGCATAAACTTCATGTTACCTGTACCTGACGCCTCTTTAGACGCTGTTGAGATCTGCTCGCTGACATCTGCAGCCGCAAAGATGATCTCTGCGTTGGATACACGGTAATCTTCGATAAATACGACTTTCAGCTTTCCATTGATGCTGCGGTCATTATTAACGATATCCGCAACCGAGTTGATCAGCTTGATCGTCTCTTTCGCTCTCAAGTATCCGGCAGCCGCTTTTGCCCCGAAGATAAATGTCCTCGGATAGAAGCTCCGTTCCGGATGTTCCTTGATCTGGTTATACAGATACATAATATGCAGGATATTCAGGAACTGACGCTTGTATTCATGGAGACGTTTTACCTGTACGTCAAAGATAGAACGGGGATCTACGTCGATTCCGTTGTGCTCTTTGATATATTTTGCAAGGCGGACTTTGTTCTTATACTTGATTTCCATAAACTCGCGTCTTGCAGTGTCGTCATCCACATACGGTTTCAGTTTTGCGATCTGTGAGAGATCTGTGATCCAGCCGTCGCCGATCTTATTCGTGATCCAGTCTGCGAGCAGCGGATTACCGTGGGCAAGGAATCTTCTCTGTGTGATACCGTTTGTCTTGTTATTGAACTTCTCCGGCATCATTTCATAGAAATCTTTCAGTTCCTGATGCTTCAGGATCTCTGTATGGAGTTTTGCAACGCCGTTTACAGAGAAGCCTGCGATGATCGCCATATTTGCCATGCGCACCTGGCCGTCCATAAGGATCGCCATTTTCTTTACTTTCTCCTCATTGCCCGGATACATCTCGCGGACTTTGATGAGGAAGCGGCGGTCGATCTCCTGCACGATCTGGTAAATACGCGGAAGCAGCCTGGAGAACAGGTCGATCGGCCATTTCTCAAGAGCCTCTGCCATGATCGTATGGTTTGTATACGCACAGGTCTTAGTCGTCACATCCCATGCCTCATCCCAGTTGAGTCCTTCCTGGTCGATCAGCAGACGCATCAGCTCCGGTACTGCAACTGTCGGATGGGTATCATTCATCTGGATAACGGCTTTCTCGTAAAGCCTGCGTACATCGCTGTGTTTCTTCTTGTATTTTGTGAGCAGCGCCTGAAGACTTGCTGAAATAAAGAAATACTGCTGTTTCAGACGGAGCTCTTTTCCGGAATAATGATTGTCATTCGGATAGAGAACGTCAACGATCAGTTTTGCAAGGTTCTCCTGCTCTACCGCCTTATGATAATTACCTCTGTCGAACTCATCCAGCTTAAAGTCCGTGATCGCCTTTGCATCCCACACGCGGAGCGTATTTACCACGTGATTTCCGTATCCTACGATCGGCATGTCATACGGGATCGCAAGTACGGACTCATAGTTTTCCTGGATAAAGATATCTTTCCCTGTCTCAGGATCTTTCTCAAAACGGATATTTCCGCCGAAGCGGACTTCTTTTGCATACTCTTCCCTGCGCAGCTCAAACGGATTGCCCTCTCTTAACCAGTCGTCCGGCACTTCTTTCTGGTATCCGTTCTCGATCTTCTGCTTGAACATGCCGTACCGGTAGCGGATCCCGCAGCCGTATGCCGGATAGTTCAGAGTAGCCAGTGAGTCGAGGAAGCAGGCAGCAAGTCTTCCCAGTCCTCCGTTTCCAAGCGCCGCGTCCGGCTCCTGATCCTCGATCACGTTCAGATCAAGTCCCAGTTCGCTGAGCGCTTCCTTTACCTCTTTGTACACTGTCATATTGATAAGGTTATTTCCAAGCGCGCGTCCCATCAAAAACTCCATGGACATATAGTAGACTGTCTTCGCGTCCGCCTCGTCATACGCTTGCTGCGTTGCAAACCAGTCGTCAAATATCACATCTTTTACTGCGTAAGAAACCGCCTGAAATACCTGCTGTGGCGTCGCTTCTTCAATTGTTTTTCTGTAAAGATTCCTGATGTTGTCCTTTACTGTCTGTTTGAATGTCTCTTTCTCAAATCTTTTACTGAACATTGTTTTATTTTCCTTCCTTTTCCACACCCATGGTAACTGTTTCACCGTTGATCTTCCACTCCTTTACATAGCCTGCCGGATCTAAAGCAGCCACTTTATCGGCGAGCACTTCCCCGGCGATCTGATCTGCATATTTTGCGAAGATCGACTCTGCCTTTTCTGTTCCGTCATAAGTTACGCGGATACGGTCCGTCACTTCAAAGTCCGCCTCTTTTCTCATGGTCTGGACTTTACTGATGATCTCACGGACAAATCCTTCCTCGAGGAGTTCGGGCGTCAGGTTCGTATCGAGGACTACGGTGATGCCGTTGTCATTTTCTGACACATAACCTTCAGTCTGCGCCGTCTCGATCAGAAGATCCTCGCGGAACAATGTGATCTTCTGTCCGTTGACATCAAGTCTGAGAGCCCCGTTCTCGTTGACTTCGTCCATCGCGGCGTTGCCGTCCACAGAATCAAGGGCAGCCTTAATACCGCCTAACAGTTTACCATATTTCGGGCCCACTGTCTTTAGCTGCGGTTTAAAATTGTACGAAGTAAAGTCTCTTACATCTTCCGTAAATTTAACATTCTTCACATTCAGCTCGTCAGCCACAATCTCCTGATAGAATTCTGGCAGGGTAAATGCAGCTTTCACGAACATCTGCCCGATCGGCTGACGGTTCTTGATGTTAGAGGCATTCCTGCACGCACGTCCCATAACAACAAGTTTCAGGACGTTGTCCATATTCTCCTCCAGCTCTGCGTCGATCTGGTCTTCATTTACTTCCGGGAACAGACACAGGTGGATACTCTCCGGCGCATCTTTGTCAATGCTGCGGACAAGATTCTGGTAGATCTCCTCTGTCATGAACGGGATCATCGGCGCTGCAGCTTTGGAAACGGTCACAAGCGCTGTATACAATGTCATGTATGCGTTGATCTTATCCTGCTCCATTCCTTTCGCCCAGAAACGCTCACGGCTTCTTCTCACATACCAGTTGCTCATGTCGTCCACAAACTCCTGCAGCGCGCGCGCCGCCTCCGGAATGCGGTAATTGTCCAGATCATTATCTACTGATTTTACCATCGTGTTCATCTTGGACAGGAGCCACTTGTCCATTGCAGACAGCTTACCGTATTCCAGTGTATATTTTGTAGCGTCGAAATTATCAATATTCGCATACAGGACAAAGAATGCATAGGTATTCCACAGAGTTCCCATGAATTTTCTCTGTCCTTCTGTCACTGCTTTTCCGTGGAAACGGTTCGGCAGCCACGGTGCGCTGTTGACATAGAAGTACCAGCGGATCGCATCTGCTCCGTATGTCTCAAGCGCTTCAAACGGATCGACCGCATTTCCCCTGGACTTGCTCATCTTCTGTCCGTTCTCATCCTGAACATGTCCGAGGACGATGACGTTTTTATACGGAGCTTTGTTGAAGATCAGCGTGGAGATCGCCAGCAGGGAGTAGAACCACCCTCTTGTCTGATCCACCGCCTCGGAAATAAAGTCTGCCGGGAACTGCTGCTCGAACAGCTCCTGATTCTCAAACGGATAATGATGCTGTGCAAACGGCATGGAACCGCTGTCAAACCAGCAGTCGATCACTTCCGGCACGCGGTACATCTCTTTGCCGCACTTCGGACACTTGATCGTCACTGCGTCGATGTACGGGCGGTGCAGTTCAATGTCGTCCGGGCAGTTATCAGACATTTCTTTCAACTCTTCAATGCTTCCGATAGAATGCATATGGCCGCATTCACACTCCCAGATGTTGAGCGGAGTACCCCAGTAACGGTTACGACTGATGCCCCAGTCCTGGACATTCTCGATCCAGTCGCCGAAACGTCCTTTTCCGATGCTCTCCGGGATCCAGTTGATCGTATTGTTGTTTGCGATCAGGTCATCGCGTACCGCTGTCATCTTGATGAACCATGACTCGCGTGCATAGTAGATCAGCGGCGTATCGCATCTCCAGCAGTGCGGATAGCTGTGCTCAAACTTCGGAGCGTCGAAGAGCAGTCCTCTCGCATCCAGATCCTTTAACACCTCGGGATCCGCTTTCTTTACAAACAGACCTGCAAATGGCGTGGACTCCGCCATGTCTCCCTTTTCGTCTACAAGCTGTACGAACGGAAGACCGTATCTTCTCCCCACATTCGCATCGTCTTCACCGAACGCCGGCGCGATGTGCACCACTCCTGTACCGTCTGTCAGTGTAACATATGTGTCACATGTCACATAGAATGCTTTCTTATTCTGTTTCACCGCAGCGTCGGCCGCGCACTGGTAGAGCGGCTCATACTCTTTGCCCTCGAGATCTGTACCTTTGTATGTCTCAAGGATCTCATATGCCGGTCTGCTCTCTGCGCCATCCTCCTGGTTTCCTGTCGCGCTGAGTTTTCCGAGAACGGTATCCAGAAGCGCGCACGCCATATAATAGGTGTAACCGTCTGCTGCCTTTACTTTCGCGTAATCCTCGTTCGGATGTACACAGAGAGCGAGGTTGGACGGAAGCGTCCACGGCGTGGTCGTCCATGCAAGGATATATGCGTCCTCGTCTTTTACTTTAAACCGCACGATCGCAGAGCGCTCTTTCACGTTCTTGTAGCCCTGAGCCACTTCCTGCGCGGACAGCGGCGTACCGCAGCGCGGGCAGTAAGGAACGATCTTAAAGCCCTTGTAAAGAAGGTCTTTCTCCCAGATCTGCTTCAGCGCCCACCACTCGGACTCGATAAAGCTGTTATGGTATGTTACATAAGGGTGTTCCATATCAGCCCAGAAGCCGACCGTAGCGGAGAAGTCCTCCCACATCCCTTTATATCTCCACACACTTTCTTTACATTTGTCAATAAACGGTTCCAGACCGTATTCCTCGATCTGCTCTTTACCGTCCAGGCCGAGCTCCCTTTCCACTTCCAGCTCCACCGGAAGCCCGTGGGTGTCCCAGCCGGCTTTTCTCGGCACCATGCACCCTTTCATCGTGCGGTATCTCGGGATCATATCCTTGATAACACGTGTGAGCACATGGCCGATGTGCGGTTTTCCGTTTGCAGTCGGCGGTCCGTCGTAGAAGATATATTCCGGGCATCCCTCGCGCTCTTCGATGCTCTTCTCGAAGATGTGGTTGTCGTCCCAGAACTTCTCGACTTCCTTCTCACGGCCGACAAAATTCATATCTGTGGGAACTTTCTTATACATGCTGATTTTCCTTTCTTTCATGGCCCGACGTCATCCTATATCCA
>CALWAR010000015.1 GCA_944375765.1 uncultured Mediterraneibacter sp.
TACCAATATCGATAGATTTTTTAAAAGCACCCTAAGGGAGCTCTATTAAAGTTACCCTTTTTTACCATCGATACCGAAAAGAAATATTTTGCTAATTTATACTTGACTTTTCATAGCTGGTCTCCAAATAATCTATTTGTAATAACCTTTAAAAATAAGAATTAAATCTGCAGCTTTAATTCTTATTTAACGTTATTTTACCATTTACCTTTTTATTTTCAATACACCTGTGCTATTTGGCACGTTATCGGTGACATTCGGTAAAAAATCCTCTTTCTTCCACTCACTCATCCACCAGATCTATCTTCTCCAGCAGATACCTGAGCACGCTTTCCTCGCCGGTCACCAGTTTTGCCTGCACAGCCATTCCCTGTATGAACTCAGGGGTTTCCTTTCCGTCTGCCCCGCCCCGTGCTGTAATCGTAGCCTCTACCTCATAGTAGCTCATTCCGGTTTCACTGTTGACCTTGATGTCTTTCGATACAGACGTCACTTCGCCTTCGAAGATCCCGTAATCTTCCGTCTGCGGATAGGACGCCACTTCATATTTGATCTTCTGCCCCTCGCGCACAGATCCTATGTCCTGATTTTCCACATAGATTACCGTGCGGAATATGCCGTTTCCATCCGGCACGATATTACCGATCTGTTCGCCGGCGGATACACGGTCGCCAGGTGTTTTTTCCACGCTCAGGTTCAGATATCCGTCTGTCTGGGCTTTCACATCGCATTCTTCTATTCTTGTACGTATTGTTTCCAGTGTCTCTTCGTACTCTTTTTTCTGTCCCTCATAAGTATTGATTTCTGTATTGACGGCATTCTTTTCATTGGTGACGATCTGTTCCATGCTAAGTTCCAGAGAGCCGTTATCCAGCCCGTTTAAATTCCCTGCTGTCTCACTTCGATTCGTCTTTAGAGAGTCTATGTTACTCTGGATAGATGCCAGCGACTGTTCTACAGACGCTATGGACTCTGCTTCAAGCTGGCTCAATGCCAGCGCTTTCTGGTTTTCCAGTTCTGCGATGGCGCTGCTGTTATCCGCCGCATTTCGCGTACTGCCGCCTGCCTCCGGCAGTGCAGCCGTCTCCTCTCCTGCATTAATCCCTGTATTCGTTCCTGAGTCGGAGTTCTCTATCACCTGCGCTGTCGTCTCCTGAGCCTTTTTAAGCTCTTCGATCTGGATATCATACTGATTCGCTGTATAATTATACTGGTCTATGTACCCCGCTACAGCAGTATGATAATACACCTCTTCCGAACTGAAACTGTTCGTCCTGTTTCTCATATCAGAGATCATCTGGTTTAACTTCGCCTGCTGTTCCGTCAGACTTCCGATCGAACTGTCTATACTGTTCAGGCTGTTCTGATACTGTGTCTGTTGAGTGTCGGCATCCGTGTGAGCCATATCACGACTGATATTTACAGCGTCAAGTTTTGTTTTGAATTCTTCGTAGTAGCTGTTCTCCTTACATTCATCCAACGCGCCGCTCTCTCCGTCCAGTTCTTTATAATAGGCGTTCATGATCTCCAGCCTTTGCTCCGTCTTTTCCAGCCCGGCGATACAGCTTGCCTCCTGTTTTTCAAGTTCTGACGGATCTACTGAATATATAGTCTGTCCCGCCTTTACATATCTTCCGTCCTTTGCATCCCAGGAAAGGACTGTTCCGTCTGTCACGTTAGTAATCGTAGCTGTGGCTGATCCGGTCCTTATCATCCCATCCGCATGTGTCACAATGTCAATACGGAACAGGCCCATCCAGATGAGTGCAAGCACTAATATGCCTGCCAGCGTCCAGATCAGAACGGCAAATATCGGACTGGGTCTTGTTGCATATACTTCTGTACTGTCAGACATATCGTCCATGTTGATAACGATAGGGTTCAAAGCGCGTCACCTCCTAACGACTGATGTTTTACAAGACCTGCATACTTTCCGCCCAGTTTCTTAAGCTCTTCATGTGTTCCTGATTCGATGATCCTGCCCTTGTCCATCACATAGATCCGGTCACAGTTTTTGATCGTACTGAGCCTGTGCGCAATAAATATTGTTGTCATATCCTTTGAGAACTCCCGGATCGTATCGTCAAGGGCGCGCTCTGTCACCGCATCCAGATTGCTTGTCGCCTCATCCAAGATCAGTATGTCGGGCTTTTTCAGCATTGCTCTCGCAATTGCAAGACGCTGTCTCTGTCCTCCTGAAAGATTTGCTCCATTCTCCTCAAGACGCGTTTCATAGCGCAGCGGCATTTCGTTGATAAACTCATGCGCCTGTGCTTTTTTAGCGGCATCCACTATATCCTCCATCACGGGAAAATCTATTCCAAGTGTCAGATTGTCATAGATGCTGCCGCTGAACAGAAATGTCTCCTGGGGTATGTATGCGATCCTCTCCCTCAGTGTTTCTATCCGTATATCTTCTATATTGTTCCCGTTTATCAGTATCTCCCCGCTCTCCGCCTGATAAAGATGAAGGAGAATCTTGGCCAATGTAGTTTTCCCCGAGCCGCTTTCGCCAACGAATGCGACTTTCTCCCCTTTTCTGATGGTCAGACTTATATCTTCCAGTACAAGTTTCCTCGTGCCATAGCGGAAATCAATATTTTTCAACTCGATATCTCCTGCGATGCTCTCAGGATGCAGCTTTCTCCTCTCACTTTCGCCTTTTTCCGCCTCCAGATCCAGGATCTCGCCCAGTCGGTCAGCCGCAACGACCGCTGTCTGCATCTGAGGCTGGAGATTGATCAGATTCTTGACCGGATCCAGGAAATACACAAGAAGAGACTGGAATGTGATCAACTGTCCCATAGTGAGCGCGCCGTGTATCACGTCAATGCCGCCCACCCACAGAATCACTATCCCACCTACCAGTTCAACAAACACTTTCAAGGCATTCTGCATGTTTCCTATAAAGCTGAGCCGGAATACGCTCTTTAAAAGTTTTATAAACCTGCTCTCTGTCTCATAGTTTGCCTTTCTCTCAGCATTAAATGCTTTTACTGTCTGCATTCCGTTCAGAGATTCCACCAGATAAGACGTAAGCTGCGCGTTATCCTCCATCTGATTCCGGTTCCACCTGTCATAACTTTTTCGGAATCCGATGACGATCGCCGCGTACAGCACGACCATGATCACCGCGATCCCAAACATCTTCGCATTCTGCATATACAGAATGACGGCTCCGCCCACTGCCATCAGCGTATCAATCATGATCGTAAGAGTCGCTCCCGATATGGCGTCTCTTACGTTGGACGCGTCATTGAATCTTGATACGATCTCGCCGACTTTCCTGCTGCCAAAGAAGTTCATAGGCAGCTCCAGTATATGCCTGTAATATCCCAGCAGCAGAGCGATATCCAGCTTCTGACTCAGATAAAGAAGCAAATGGGATCTTACAGCGTCCAGGATCACCTTAAAAATATTTAAAAAAATAACGCCTACAGACAGCGTGGTAAGCGTCCGGATCAACCCGTCCGGAAGAATGTCATCCATCAGCGCCTTATAGTAGAATGCTCCTGCGATACCAAGTATCGTATATACAAGAGATGCCATAAAGATATGCAAAAGAAGCTTTTTCTGCGGAAAGAGCAAATGAAAAAATCTTTGGAATAATCCTTTCGTCTCATTTCCTTTTACAAAGTTTTCCGACTTTACAAGAAATATCAGCACCCCTGTCCACTGGTATTCCGGCAGTTTGCCGGATCTGGCTGTCTTCCCGAAGAACTCTTTGGGAGTCAGTTTGACGATGCCGCGCCCCGGATCCGCGATGATGATCTGTTTCTTCGTGATCTTGTGGACTACTACATAATGCATGAGATTCCCATTAACCACGACATGGGCGATACAGGGCAGCGGAAATTCTGTGAAAAACGCTTTCTGGTCGCCTTTTACAGCCTTGGCGGAGAATCCGAGTTCCTCCGCCGCCCTGATCATTCCGAAAGCATTCGTTCCCTGCTTGTCAGTCCCCGCGATCTCACGGATTTTGGATATGGGGATCTTATAGCCGTTCTGCTTGGCGATGGTAGCGAGACATGCCGCACCGCAGTCAGTTATGTCGTGTTGCTTTACACAGTAGTATCTCATAAGGTTCTCCTTGTATAAATAGTTTCAACACATTACTTAAATAAACCTATTACCCACTCCAAAAATGATAATGTTGTTTCGCCCCCAGAACACTCGAACAACTCTTTTAATTATAATTTACTCCACATTTTTTTCACCTCATACTCTATCCTTTTCTTTTAGTTAACCCTTTAGGAACCAAAAGTCAATATACATGTGCTATTTAACTGCTTTATCGTGGTATTTATCATAAAATTTATACTTCACTTTTTTCTTGATATTGATTATAATAATTCTCAGTCAGGGGGCGCAGATATGAATGATTTATTTCGCATTTATACCGATCTTCTAGGAAACATTATAGATACTTTTCTGTTTTTTCGTTTTATGGATAATAATTTGCCTCTTAAGGTTAAAACAAACTATAAAGTTATCCTGCTTAGTATTTATATTGTTTACTCTTTACCGAAAGAAATTCCTTACTCTCCTCTGATCATCCTTGCTATCGATTTATTATTTTTGTGCTTTTATGTATGGCCTGATTGGAAATCTGCACTTGTTACTCTGATAAAATATGAGTTTTACTCCTATTTAAGTATGTCAGTAATCCTTATTCTTCACTCTGTTGTCTTTAATGATCTCGGCGTCCTTTTTTCTTCTGATATTTATGAACAATACAAACTGATTATTATACCGTTTCTTACCTATACTTTTTATGTACTGTATTCAAACTACAAAAAGAACCGCAAAATCCGTTCACACTACTATCTTTATTTCAGTGTAATTATTTTAGCTGTCTGTCTTTTGCTCAGTTACTCTACGCTCTATATCTGTCGCAGAGAACCTGACTCTCAAATGTTGCCTGTACTTTTTACAGTACTGATCATACTGATCCTGCTGTGTATTTCACTCTACGATAAGTTTCTTGCTTTGTTGGTGGAAAATGCCAATTATAAAATCCAGTCCGAGATCAGCCGTCTGCAGGAAAACTATGCCCTGCAGGTGGAGGAGAACCTAAGCGCTCTCCATTCTCTCCGCCACGATATCAAGAATCATCTGATCATCATCGACGGGTACGCCGTCCAGCATAATTATAACAAGATTCACGAATACATACAGAAGATCGGCGCGCACTTCAAAGATACTTCCTCCATCCAGACTCCATCCGTTCCGCTTTCTGCTATTCTAAATGAGAAAGAGGCTCTGGCAAAGCAGGAGAACATAAACTGTGAGATCACTTGCAATATCCCCTATCTGAAAATTAACGATTTTTTTTTTTTTTCAATTATGGGGAATCTTCTTGACAATGCCATCAGCGCCGCCTCCAAATGCGAAACCGGATGGCTCAGAGCTGACATACAACAGACAGAGTCTGCTCTTTCAATCTCTGTAGATAACAGCCATGTGGAACAGATACAGGAAAACGGCGGCGTCTTTTCCAGTACAAAGACAGACAGCTCCGGTATTCATGGAATCGGCATAAAAAATGTTCGCAAGGCTGTGAAAAACCTGCACGGGCAGATTGAAATCTCTCATACAGAAAACACTTTTCATGTCAATATACTGCTGCCGAATTATAAATAAAATTTCCAATTGTCTGTCCTATTAGATACCCAGCAGCATACAAAAGGAGCCAGAATACCCCTATAATAACTATTCTATTTTTAAAAAATTTCCTTGGCTTAAACCAAACTTTCCGCTTCAGATCGATATTCCTTGCGGTGAGAAGTCCCTGATCAAGATAAGAATACATGATGCGGACAGACATATCTGATTCTGAACGATTAGTCAGGATATGATAAGAAGAGTAAATATCAACTGTGCAGGAGTAAACTCTACACCTCATTAAAAGAATGGAATTTAAAATTTCGTTATGGTCTATTTGAAATATCAAAAATCCGACTTTGCTTTTTTTGTATTTCCGACTATAATAATCTTACTTGAAAGGACTGATAAAAAGTATGAGTGAAGCATTCCGTATATACGTTGATTTATTATGGAATATCATAGCTGTTTTTCTGCTATTTCGATTTGCTGATAATGCCTTGCCCCATAGAATCAAACAAAAGCACAAACTTATTCAGCTCATCGCCTATACCTTATTATCTCTGCCCGAACATATTCCTTTCGTTTTCGTCATAGGACTTTTGTTAGATATATCCTTTCTGCTTGCTTTATCATGGCCCGATTGGAAAAAGTCTTTTTTTATATTAGTAAAATTCAGAGCATACAGTCATCTGAGCGGGATTGTGATCCTGCTCCTACACTCCCTTATCTTCAATGATTTTACCGTCCTTTCTTTATCTGACATCTACGAAGAATATAAGCTGATTATTATATCGTTTCTCGCTTATGTTTTTTATGTGCTGTATACGAATTACAGACAGAACCGACGAATATCATCACGATACTCCCTTTACTTCAGCATGATGATTGGAGCGATATGTCTGCTGCTCAGCTATTCCACGCTCTACATCTGCCGCAAAGAGCCTGACTCGCAAATGCTGCCCTTACTTTTTACAGTACTGATCATATTGATCATTCTGTGTATTTCACTCTATGATAAATTTCTCGCTTTGGTGGTGGAGAACGCCGATTATAAAATCCAGTCCGAGATCAGCCGCCTGCAGGAAAACTATGCCCTGCAGGTGGAGGAGAACCTAAACGCCCTCCATTCTCTCCGCCATGATATCAAGAATCACCTGATTATCATTGACGGGTATGCCTCACAGAAAAATTGTGAGAAGATACACGAATATATTAGCAGTATCGGGGATCGTTTTAAAGATGCTTCACCAATCCAGACGTCATCCACAGCAGTTTCTGCCATCCTAAATGAAAAGTATACTCTGGCACAGCAGAAAAATATTTCATGTAAGATCACATGCGACTTTCCAGATCTGAAAATCGATGATTTTACCATGATCACAATTCTTGGGAATCTGCTTGACAACGCGATCACGGCGGCATCTAAATGTACTGACGGATGGCTCAGGGCGAATCTGCAGCAGCAGGATTCCATACTTACTATCACGATCGATAACAACCATGCAGAAGAGATACATGAAAAGGACGGTGTCTTTGCAAGTACAAAAACGGACAAGTCAGATATCCACGGGATTGGCATAAAAAATGTCCGCAAGGCCGTAAGCGACCTACGCGGACAAATTGACATTAACTATACGGGGAGCACGTTTCATATCGGTATAGTACTGCCCAATTATAAATAAAACAACACCTTCAGTATTCTGCCAGAAATCGGTATATTCGTTGAAGCATGGTTAATGTTTTATATTCCATATAAATTTCCCCGCGCCAACGCCCAATTTATACGAAAACAGCAACGCAGCACTAATAATAATTATCCATACAGCGTATCGAATCAATGGATACATATTGTATAGTACTACAGCTTTTTCAATAAGTTTAAGAATTGCCTTTGTATCCATTGTATACACCCATTCCAAAACATGCTCCGCAAAAAACTCCTAACCCCACTAATGCCCATGCAATACCGCCGTCAACTTCTTGAATCTCGGTTGCTTTCATTTCCATAAAATTCCCATCCATAATTTTTTACTCCTATCCTACAACATTCTTAACAAATTTACCTACTGCGACACCAATCTGGTAACAGCCATATCCTGCTGCACAAACACCAGCTACTACAGCTGCCGCAGCCAGAACTCCAATGCCACCATCAACATCCATAATTTCATTCTGAGACATTTCCTCAAAATTTTTGTTTAAACTCATTTCCATCATTTTTCTCCTTGTCATCTGATTTTACAAGAAAGTAAAAAAGCAATATTTTAACCGCGGACTTATTTTACCAGTCTTGTATTTCGCTCTACTGAGCTTACTCTTACCCTAGCATTTTATATAATCTCTTTCAATATATATGTGCTATTTGGTCGTTCAACAAGGATATTTGATAAAATCTTTTGCATCCTTAGCATTTGCAGCATTGAACATATATTATTTCATTTTACAAAACATAATTTTCTTCTTGTAGAAAAGCACCCTCTTTTTACTCTATCTCATTACCATAACAGATTCAATTCAGAACACCACTGTTTTCATACCAAATGCCACATGTTGTTTACAGCCATTCCAAAACATGATAGCATATTTTACAGCACAGCGGCCCATGCCGCCAAAAAGGAGAATCAACATGCATGAAATGAGAATCGCAGTCTGTGATGACGAAGAATTTTACCGCAGCGAACTGGAAAAGATGATCGCAGTCTATGGGAATGAAGCCAGCCGCCGATTCACCCTGGATTCATGGGAGAGCGGCTCTGCCCTGCTCGATGCTGTGAAGCAGGGAGATAAGGACTATGACGTCATCTTCCTTGACATCGAGATGCCGGAACTCTCTGGCATGGATGCTGCCGGGGAACTTCGCCGCATGGGAAAGAACATGGCTTTATGCTTTGTGACAAGCTTCAGCAGCTACGCTCTCGACGCGTATCAGATCGACGCTATCGGCTATGTTGTAAAGCCGATCCAGTATCTTGATCTGAAAAAAATGATGGAGAAAGCGGAAATGCAGTACTGGTATCGTAAAAAGACCGAAGAGGCGCAGAAGCGTTATCTGGAAGTCATGTGCGAACGCAGGAATATTGTCATCGACCTGGAAAAAGTCGTTTATATTGAAAAGAGACGGAATCAATGCGTCTTCCACTTTACAGACGGGGAGCAGATATGCTACGACACGTTGAAAAATATCTACAAGAGACTGGATCATGACGTCTTTATGCAGATCCATCAGGGCTATATCGCAAATTACAATCATGTGAAAGAAGTACTGAACGACCGTGTGTGCTTTGGCTCAGGCATGGAAGCGCCTTTAAGCCGCCGGTATTATGACGCCATCTACGGCAGGTATATGGATAAAATGAATCGCCTCTTTGCAGAAATGAAAGCAGAAAATGCTGCCAGATGTCGCAAATACATGGAATGATATCTGGCGACAGAGTTATCGATCTGCTCCAGACCGAATCGATAACTCTTCTTTTTTATCGTCCATCCAGCAGCGTCTCTGCACGCTCTTTAAAAGCGTACAGATAATCTGTATATTCGCCGATAATTTTCTGACAGTGTTCTTTTACGATAATACCGTCATAATCGTGCGTAAGCTGGTTTCGTACTTTTAACATTTCCATCCACGTATCGTCTGATATCATATTCGCCTTATATGCTTTCCTCAGCACTTCTCTGGGCGAACCAGCCACAAAATCAGTAATTGCATAATACTGCACCAGTATGTCTTTCATCACTTTCCAGGACAGATCAAAAGTAATACTGAATTTCGCGCTTGTCCCGCTGAGTACGAAAGAATCTGACATGTCCCTGTGGCGTGCCTCAGCCAGGGCGTCAAGGGATCTTTGAAATGATTCCCACCTTTTTTTAAATTTTCCGTCCATACTTTCTGATATCCTCCAACAACAGTTCATTCCTGCACGCGTCTAAGTCAAGAAGATCCACCGTATATAAAGTAGGAATCTCCTCTGCTTCTTCTTCAAGGGCGCTGAACTCATGAGCGCCTGCCACTGCAATGTCTATGTCGCTTCGTTCCAGCTCCGTACCCTTTGCACGGGAACCATATAAAATAACTTCTGACGCTCCATGCGCTTCGCAGAGTTCTTTTACTTTCCGAAGCACTTCCTCCACTGTCATACGCGTCTCACTCTCCTCATCGCTTTCTGTCTTTTAATATATCAAGAGCGTAACAGGAACACAAGAGTTTTGTCCCCCAATCATACTTAATTCCCCTACATGTATACTAGAATAAATAGAATGTATTATATACTTATTGTCGAAAAAATTATAGAGTTATCCATTCATCCACGAATAGATAACTCTATTTAAGCTACTTTTCATGATAAGAAATACATTTAATAAATCTCATCCCTTTATCATAGGATGTTCGGATAACCATTTTTTTGTATCTTTCCGGGCCATCCTCCACGCAATTAACTTTTATCACTGCTCTTCCCAGCAGTCGGTTCACCTTGGTCGATACGATCTGTACTGTTTCCAAATTCCATTCTCTGTTTTTCCAGAAAAGCCGTTCATCAGAGTATGCATAGATCCCCTGGTTAAGCATACTAGTTGTTCCAAGAGCAATAACAGGTAATCCGTAGACAGGAAATGGCAAAGGTCCTCCTGCCACTATATCAGCGGAATAGAAGCACTCCACAATTCCGGCAAACACTAATCCATAACAAATCACATAGTCGACTATTGTCGCGAATATATATATATTATCTGCTAATAACCATGCCTTTTCCCTGATATATTTCTGTCTGAATCGAACAACAGAATACATTTGTCTGGCAAGATAATATATTATGCCTCCTGTAAAAATTATAAGTGTTCCTTTCATTATCATAGCTAGTCTCCTGTCACAGTAAAATATTTTTTGCGCTAAAGATCAGACTACCAGCCTTGGGCATCACAAAATCCTAAAACTGTTACAGCAACACCCACTCCTACTGCCACTGGTCCTGTTGCACCCAGTGCAACAAGTCCCCCGGCGAATATAAGTGCATTTCCTAATGTATCACCAGCCTCAATATTATACATATCATCTAACGAAAGTTCTTTCATCTTTCCATCCATAATGTCATTCTCCTCCTTTTACATATTCTTCAGAAAAGCGCCGCCTGAAGATAAGAATAGAGCCGCCCCTCCTGCCGGGCATACACACGCTACTGCCGGACTAGCCGCAATCCCTATCATAGATAAAAAAAGTGTAACTTTCCCTCCTCCATCCAACTGAATAATTTCATTTTCTGTAAGTGACACAAAACTATCGCTTTTTACCATTGTTTCCATTGCGTTTCCTCCTTAATATTAATCTGAATTTGTTATGTTGATCAACAGAATTAGGTAACCGGCTATATTTAAATATTAACTATCAACCTTTTCTTTTTCAAGCATTCCATGCTATTTGCCTGTCTTTTCGTGGTATTTGGTTTTATTGTGCGGTAGATTTTCATTTGTCATCCTGCATACTCTTCACAGAAGTCTGCTGATCTCCGGGAACACTTCCACGCTCCGCTTCAATATCCCTTTCACATAAGCGATCAGTATCCCGTAATTTGTCATCGGCATCCCCTGATCCGCCGCACAGCTTAAGCGGTACTTCATCTCCCTCTCATTTAACATGCAGCCGCCGCAGTGGATGATCAGCTTGTATTTTGCCAGATCATCGGGGAACTCCGTGCCGGACGTTGTCTCGATCTTCACTTCTTTCCCAGTGTACTCTCTGATCCATCCTGGTATCTTCACTGTCCCGATATCGTCGCACTGGCGATGGTGTGTGCATCCCTCGCTGATGAGGATCGCATCGCCGTCTTCAAGCGTCTCAAGGGCAGTCACGCCGCGCACTGCCTGCTCCAGGTTTCCCTTATAACGCGCCATCAAGATAGAAAAAGAAGTCAGCAGGATATCCTCCGGCGTGTCGGCGGAAACTTCTGCGAACGCCTGACTGTCTGTTATCACGATCTTCGGCTTTTCTGCGAGCTTTGACAATGCCGCTTTTAGTTCCGTCTCTTTTACCACGACAGAGATGCCGCCCGCTTCCAGCACGTCACGGATCGTCTGCTGCTGGGGCAGGATCAGTCTCCCTTTCGGCGCCGCCGAATCGATCGGAACGACAAGGACGGCGATGTCCGATGGGCAAATCAGGTCGCGGACAAGATACTTCTCCGGCTCCTCTGCCCGAGCGATCGCAGCGATCTGCTCTTTCAGATCATTGATCCCCTCGCCCGTCGCCGCGCTCACCGCCAGGATCTGGCCCTCACGCAGAGACAGCGCTTTTGTTACCTCTTCCGTTACCGACGGATCTGTCAGTTCCGTCTTATTGACAGCAACAAGAAAAGGAATATCCTTTCTTTGGATGCGCCCGATCAGAGCTTCATCTTCTGCTGATACTCCCACTGTGCCGTCGATCACAAGCACGGCGGCGTCTGTCTTGTTGAGCACCTGATAGCTCTTCCTGACGCGCAGGCCGCCGAGTTCTCCCTCGTCGTCGATCCCCGGAGTATCCATCATAACGACCGGTCCCAGGGGCAGAAGCTCCATGGACTTGTACACCGGATCCGTCGTCGTCCCTTTCACTTCCGATACAACTGCAAGATCCTGTCCCGTCACCGCATTCATTACACTGGATTTTCCCGCATTTCTTTTCCCGAAGAATCCGATATGTACCCGTTCCGACATCGGCGTTTTATTCATACTCATAGCTGCTCCTCCCTATGCTTCTCTCCATTAACTGCAGAATATTTTGACAAAACGGGACGCCGCCTGTAAAAGCTGCGCGCCCCGTTGCCGTATTTCTTTCCTGTACTATTTTACCACAACTTTGCGGAAATTCTTCTTTCCTTTTTTAAGAACGACTCCATCGCCCGAAAGAGCGTCCTTATCAAAAGCCGCCGTGATCTCCGCTATCTTCTCTCCGTCGACCGCAACGCCGCCCTGCTGGACCGCGCGCCTCGCTTCGGACTTTGACGGGACAAGTCCGCTCTTTACAAGCATGGTGAGGATATCGATACTTCCATCTGTAAAATCGTCGTCGGCAAGCTCTGTCGTCGGCATCTGCGCGGCGTTCCCTTTACTGAACAGCGCGCGCGCACTCTCCTGGGCTTTCTGCGCCTCTTCCTCTCCGTGCACCAGCTTTGTCAGCTCATAGGCGAGGATCTCTTTTGCAGTATTAAGCTGAGCGCCCTCCCACGAGTCCATCTTATCGATCTCTTCAAGCGGAAGAAATGTCAGCATACGGATACATTTCAGAACATCTGCATCTGCCACATTCCTCCAGTACTGGTAGAAATCAAACGGGGACGTCTTATCCGGATCGAGCCAGACTGCGCCGGACTGTGTTTTCCCCATCTTTTTCCCTTCGGAATTCAAAAGCAGCGTGATCGTCATAGCCCCCGCGTCTTTTCCGAGCTTACGGCGGATCAGCTCTGTACCGGCCAGCATATTGCTCCACTGGTCGTCTCCTCCGAACTGCAGATTACAGCCGTACTTCTGGTATAATGCATAGAAATCATACGCCTGCATGATCATATAGTTGAACTCAAGGAAACTCAGGCCTTTCTCCATCCTCTGCTTATAGCACTCCGCAGTGAGCATACGGTTTACGGAAAAATGCGGTCCGACCTCCCGCAGCAGCTCGATATAGTTCAGATCGAGCAGCCAGTCCGCATTGTTTACCATCATGGCCTTTCCTTCCGAAAAGTCGATGAATCTGCTCATCTGCTTTTTAAAGCAGTCGCAGTTATGCCGGATCTGCTCCGGAGTCATCATGCTGCGCATGTCCGTCCTTCCGGACGGGTCTCCGATATAGCCCGTCCCGCCTCCGAGCAGGGCGATCGGCCTGTTGCCCGCTTCCTGCAGGCGTTTCATCAGGCACAGGGCCATAAAATGTCCGACATGCAGACTGTCAGCCGTAGGATCAAAGCCGATATAGAATACGGCTTTCCCGCTGTTCACCAGCCCCCTGATTTCTTCCTCGTCTGTCACCTGGGCGATAAGCCCTCTCGCCTGGAGTTCTTCATAAATTCCCATTTTTCTTCTCCTTTTTCCTGTAATGGTCGCCGCGGAAGCGCCGCAAGGCACGTCCCGGAATTGTAAGCGGCCTCCGGTGTACCGGACAGGCCCGGACTCCGGCTCGCTGCACTCACAAAAAAACCGCCCTTATTGTTCTCACAATAAGGACGGGTCTTAACCGTGGTACCACCTTAATTCACTGAGAGCATCTCCTCTCAGCCTCATTCCGGTACGATAACGTGTACCAATCCGCTGCAGCCTACTTACAAAACTTCCTTTCTGTGATCCCGGCGCTTTCCTGCCCGTAGATCTCAGACGTGTATCGTGTTCGGTGCAAGGCTCCGGGATGTATTCACAAAAGCCGTATCATGCGCCTCTCATCACCCGGCTGCTTTCTGTTTTCCCGGCCATCTGCTACTTGTTCCCTTCATCGCCTGTATCATATGAATGAATCTTAGCCTATGATCGCTGTTTTGTCAAGCATGTTTTTCACGTTTTAACATCCGTCTCCTGAGAGCCGTTCTTCTGTCACCGCGGTATCTTTGACAGAGCGGCGCTGTCCGCCACGACTACCACGTCGTCATGCATCTGGAGTATGGACGCCGGAACTTCCGGAACAACCGGTCCGAAGAACGCTTTCGCCACTATCTCCGCTTTATCTTCGCCACTTGCGATAAGCAGGATCTTTTTTGCACGCATGATCGTCTTGATCCCCATGGAGATCGCCTGCTTCGGAACGTCGTCGACGGAGGGGAAGAAGCGTTTGTTCGCCTCTATCGTTCTCTCGGTCAGATCCACACAGTGCGTCTCCTTTGCAAAGGATACTCCGGGTTCATTGAAGCCGATATGTCCGTTGTGGCCAATCCCCAGAAGCTGGATATCCACTCCTCCCACAGACTGGATCAGTTCCTCGTATCTCGCACATTCCGCAACCGGATCCTCCGCCATGCCGTCCGGCACGTTTGTATTTTCCTGTTTGATATTCACCCGGTCAAACAGATGGCTGTGCATAAAGTAATAGTAACTCTGATCGTTATCGCGGCTGAGCCCTCTGTACTCATCGAGGTTCACAGTCTTTACTTCTGCGAAGTCCAGATCCCCTTTATTGTACCACTCCACAAGCTGATCGTACGTCCCGATCGGAGTCGAGCCGGTGGCAAGTCCGAGAACACAGTCCGGTTTCAGTATGATCTGTGCCGAAAGGATATTCGCCGCCTTTCTGCTCATCTCCCGATAATCTTTTGCCTCATAAATCTTCATATTCTTTCCCTCATATTTCCAGTTTTTCGCTAAATAAATACTAGCAATATTCGGTGAAAAAGTCAAGGAAATCAGTTACTCTTTCCTTGTAAATACCTGCTCTTTCATTCATCCGGAGAATACAGGTATCTGATATCTGCGAGCACCAGACCCTGCGGCGGCGCGGTCGCTCCGGCGCGCCCCCTCTCTCTTGCCTCCAGAATCTCCCGGACTTCTTCAGGTGTTCTCGCTCGCCGCCCTGCTTCGACAAGTGTCCCGGCTATGATACGCACCATATTATACAGGAATCCGTTTCCGCTGATCCGAAGCGTGATGAGATCTTCCGACTTCACGATATCCAGCGCGCAGATCTTCCGCACAGTTGTCTTTGCCCCTGTATGGACGCTGCAGAAGCTGCGGAAATCATGTTCGCCCACCAGACAGGCGGCGGCTGCTCGCATCCTGTCGACGTCCAGCGGAAATGACACATGCCAGGAGTCTCTTCGTCTGAGCGGATCTGGCATCTCCCGGTTCAGGATGCGATATTCATATGTCTTGACAGAGTTCTGGTATCGCGGGTGCCAGTCCGGCGGAACCTCCTGCGACTCCACCGCCACGATGTCCTCAGGCAGGACAGCGTTTACCGCATATGCCACACGTTCCGGCGGTATGGCAGATGCCGTATCGAATACAGCGACATTCCCCCTCGCATGGACGCCTGCATCCGTGCGGCTGGCGCCGGTCACTCGCACCGTCTCTCCCGTCAGACGGGAAAGAGCGCGGTTCAGCACTTCCTCTACAGTAACTCCGTTGGGCTGGATCTGCCAGCCGCAGTAAGCTGTTCCGTCGTAGGAGACGGTAAGTTTGATTCTACGCATAACACCTCCGATTGGGGACGCAGTAAAATCCGGTTTTACTACGTCCCCAATTAAAGTTTGTCCTGTCCCTAAGCGGATATAGATCAATCTGTTTTCTCTAAAAAATCCACAATTTGAAAGGAACAAATCTGCCCGCAACAAATATTACGACAATATAGAGCCATGTGACAATATATGCGATCCTGTCTCTCCCCTTATAGCGGAGCGGCTTCATCTTCGTACGCCCTTCTCCGCCGTGGTAGCACCGTGATTCCATTGCCATCGCCAGGTCATTGGCCCTTCGGAATGCGGACACGAAAAGCGGCACCAGAATCGGCACCATGGCCTTTGCTCTCTGGATGATGTTCCCGCTCTCAAAGTCGGCTCCCCGCGCCTGCTGCGCTTTCATAATCTTGTCAGTCTCCTCAAGCAGGATCGGGATAAAGCGGAGCGCGATGGACATCATCATCGCCACTTCATGAACCGGTACGTTCAGCCTGTTCAGCGGGTGGAGCAGTTTCTCCATACCGTCAGTCAGCCCGTTCGGCGATGTGGTAAATGTCATGATGGACGAACCCGCCACCAGATACATAAGGCGGATCGCCATAAATACAGATGTGCGCAGCCCGCCCTCTGTGATCGTAAAGATCCAGAAATGTACCAGTATCTCTCCGCTCCGTGTAAGGAACAGGTTCATTGCCACAGTAAACAGGAGCAGGATCACGATCGGTTTCAGACCTTTCACGATGTATTTCAGCGGTACTTTGGATAGCCGTATCACCGTCCCCAGATAGACCGTTGCGATCACGTATCCCAGAAGACTGTTCTGTATAAAAAGGGACACAAGGAAAAGCAGGGTGCAGACGATCTTCACCCTGGGATCCAGCCTGTGTATCCGGCTCTCAGCCGGGTAATACTGTCCGATTGTTATGTCTCTTATCATAGTAACTCCTTTTTACTGACTGCATCTTCCGCGATCCATGTCTGCAGGAACACCCGCACACTCAGCCCGGCGCGGCTTTGCCTGATCTGCTCATGCTCCTTAAGATCTCCTCTGCCGCCTCCTCTATCGTCGTAGCGTCCGGGGACACGTCAAATCCCCTCGCTCTTAGATCATGCATCACATACGTCACCTGAGGCGCAGCAAGCCCTACCTCCTCAAGCTCTCTATAATGGCGGAACACCTCTGCAGGCGTGCCGTCCAGCATCTTCTCCCCGCGGTTCATAACGATGATACGTTCCACATAGCGGGCGATGTCCTCCATACTGTGCGACACCAGTATGACAGTCATCCCGGTCTCTGTGTGGAGCTTCTCCACCTGGTCGAGTATCTCGTCTCTCCCTTTAGGATCAAGTCCCGCCGTAGGCTCATCCAGGATCAGAACTTTCGGCTTCATCGCCAGGACTCCGGCGATGGCTACTCTTCTCTTCTGACCGCCGGACAGTTCAAAAGGGGACTGTTTGTAATATTTCTCAGGAAATCCGACCAGCTCCAGAGCCTCACGCGCATTCCTCTCGCATTCCTCAGGGGACAGCCCCTGATTTTTCGGGCCAAAGCACACATCGCTGATCACATCCACCTCAAAAAGCTGGTATTCGGGATACTGGAACACCAGCCCTACCTGACTGCGCAGGGCGCGCATATCGTACCCCCCGTCATAAATGTTATCTCCCTCATAGACCACTTTCCCGGACGTGGCCCTGACAAGTCCGTTCAGATGCTGGATGAGTGTGGATTTGCCCGAACCGGTATGTCCGATGATCCCCAGGAACTGTCCCTGCGGGATCTCAAAGCTCACATCTTTGAGAGCGTGCTTTTCATACGCTGTACCCGGACTGTATATATAACTTATATGTTCTAACGCAATCGACATAATGCCTCCACCAATTCATCTCTTCTTAAGATCCCTCCCGGGAGATCCAGTCCCCGGCTCCTTAACTCCTCTGCAAGCATCGTTACCTGCGGAACGTCCATACGGTAACGCTTCAGATCGTCCACCCGGCTGAATATCTCCCTCGGCGTGCCGTGCATTACGATATGCCCGCTGTCCATGACAAACACCTGGTCCGCGTCGATGACCTCTTCCATATAGTGTGTGATAAGGATAACAGTGACATTCTTTTTCTTTCTCAATTCTTCCACCGCACCGATCACTTCTTTTCTGCCGTTCGGATCGAGCATGGCGGTAGGCTCGTCCAGCACGATGCATTTCGGTTCCATGGCAAGGACTCCCGCTATGGCCACTCTCTGCTTCTGCCCTCCGGAGAGCTTATTCGGCGAGTCTTTCCTGCGCTCGAGCATCCCGACCGCTTTCAGACTTTCCTCGACTCTTTTCCAGATCTCGTCTGTAGGAACGCCCAGGTTCTCCGGTCCGAACCCGACGTCTTCTTCCACTACCGTGCCGATGATCTGGTTGTCCGGATTCTGGAACACCATGCCGGCTGTCTGGCGTATGTCCCACAGTTTGGCCGGGTCTTTCGTATCTTTCCCATCCACCCACATGGTTCCTCCTGTAGGAACGAGGATTGCGTTCATATGCTTGGCAAGGGTGGATTTCCCGGAGCCGTTATGTCCCAGGACCGCCACAAAGGAGCCGGGCGGTATATTGATATCGACGCCGTCGACGGCGCGTTCCGCGCCGATCACATTGCCCTCTTCATCGCGCTTGTCGTATTCATAGATCAGTTTCTCGGCATGTATCATATCCAACAGTTATTCCATCTCCATTCTTCTCCACAGGCAGACTGCTCCGTCCCTCACAGGAGCCTCCTCTGCGCGGCCGATTATACGTTCTCCATTTTACGGCATCTGCGCATGATTTTCAACCCCCGCTGTTTTACAGGAAATCTTCTACATTATCCCTGGTAATCCTGGAATAAGGCAGATAGATATATTTTTCATTTTCAAAAGAGAGGTCTTCCATCCCTTCGCCGGAAATAACTGCGACCGCCAGCTTTGCCATTGCTTCCGCCTGTCCTTCCTCGTCGTTATATACCGTTCCCCACATCTCAGACGACAGAACTGCCTGCAGCCCGACGTCAGTCCCGTCGATTCCCAGAAACAATGGAAGAGATGACTCCGTATAATCTGTTTTCTTATAGGCGTCGATAGCTCCCAGAGCCATGTCGTCGTTGTTTGCCAGAACCAGTTCGATCTGATCCTGGTATTGTCCGATCAACTGTTCCATCCGGTTCTGCGCCTGGGCGCGGTTCCAGTTTGCGATCTGGTAACTCAGCTTTTCCAGTTCAACCCCGCTGTTTTTCAGCGTATCTACTGCATTTTCCGTACGTATGATAGCATCCTGATGACCGGCTTCCCCCTCCAGCACCACATACTGGATCTTTCCGTCTCCGTTGCGGTCTGTCGTCTCATCGGAAAGAACCGCCTCTGCCGCCAGCTCTCCCTGCATCACGCCCGACTGCTCGGCATGCGCCCCTACATAATACAGCCTTTCCCACTGCAGCAGATCTTCTGCGACAGGTTCCCGGTTAAAAAATATGATCGGGACGTCGTTCTCCCTGGCAAGATCGATGATCTCAGACGGGTCCGCCCGATCGACCAGGTTCACGCAGAGCACATTGCATCCTGCATCGATAAGTTCTTTCACCTGGTCATTCTGTGTTCTCTGGGAACCCGCCGCGTCACGTATCGTCACTGTCGTCTCCAGATCTTCTTGATCCAGGGCTTTTAACTGTTCCCGAAAGCTGTCCAGCAGTTGATTGAGAAATGTATCGCTCTGATTATAGTAAGTCACTCCAACGTGGATCTTATCCGAAATCCGGGTTTCTTCTTTCCCGCAGGCGCTCAGAAGCTGCACGCTCAGGCACGCTGCCATGACTGATGCCAACACTTTTTTTATCCTCATCATATGCCTCCCGTCTTCCTGAGATCCTGTTCCGCTACTGACTCATAGTAAACAGGATCTCCTGATTCTCTTTTGTGAACAGCTCTTCTTTTCTGAGCACTGTGTGAGACACCGTTCTGTCTTCCATCCCTCTGAAAAAATTTTCAAGGCTTTCTGCCGTCTCAGTAAGACTCTGATATCCTATGTTAAATTCATCGGGCACGACGATACACTCGGCAGCGCCCGTATCCAGATAATATACCGCTTCCGTAGAATGTCCGATCCCATATACAAGAGCTCCCCGCAGATCGTTTTCCGCTACGCTTGCCCCCGCGGCTGTCAGGCTTGCATCGTCAAGAGCCACCACCAGATCCACCTGAGGCAGCATCCCTATGGGAGTTTCTGTTTCTCCCGAAAAATTTCCGGCTACAGCCCATACGACCTCCGCTCCTTCTGCCTCTGCAATGTTACGGAACCCGTGCTCCCGCTCAAGGACTTTCGGAGAGTCCGTTGTTTCTGACAGGATGCCCAGTGTCTTGCCTTTAATATTCCCGTTATAGTCCTCTAACAGCTCTTCTGCAAGCGTCGCGCCCATTTCGTGGTTGTCCGGCTCCACGACAGGGAGTCCGGAAAACTCTGTCTCGGCAGTCGCACATTCCACGAGCATGACCGGGATCCTGTTTCGGAACTTTTCGAGCATCTCCTCTGATTCTTCTCCCGGAACAGGCTGTACGATAACGGCATCTGCGCCGTTATCGATCTCACTTTCGATCATCTGCTCTTCTTCCTCTGCCGTCATCGTTGCACTGGTACTCACAACAAACATCTCCACCCCATGATCTTCAGCCGCCATTCTCAGCCCGTATTTGAAAGCAGACCACTGTGTATCATCGGAGTTTCTCACGATAACAGAAATCTTGTCCTGATCGCTCCTTAATTTGTCCCACATCATGAGAGACGCAACGATAAGCGCCAGTACAGCCAGGATTGTCTCTATGAGGATGAACATTTTCCTGTCGTTTTTCATCTCTGTTTCTCCCGCATTTCTCTGCCCGGCATTTCATCTCTGTAGAAAGCCGTCCCTTCCTCAAGTCTCTTCCTGTTTTCTTCCGTATATGGAACCGCCGGCATATGGATAGATACCGTTGTCCCCTCATCCGGTTCGCTCTCCACCTTAAGGCCGTACTCTTTTCCGAAAAGGATACGGATACGGTTATTGACGTTCACAAGCCCTACCCCTGAACCGCGCTTATGGATGCGATTACTGTCAGTCAGTACAAGGCTTACCTCTTCTTCAGACATTCCGATCCCGTTATCCGACACCGCCAGGATAACGCTTCCGCCCTCTTCTCTTCCCGTCACCCGGATCTCTCCGCTGCCGTCCATCCCCTCAACGCCATAGTTGATCGCATTTTCAAGTAGCGGCTGCAGGATCAGTTTCACCGTACAATAAGAATACAGGTTCGGATCTACATCGAAGACGATCGAGAAAGTATTTTTATAACGGATCTTCTGTATGTTCATATAACTCTGCGCGTGCTGCAGTTCGTCTTTAATGCTGATAACCGTGCGCCCTTTGGAGAGACTGATCCGAAAGAGCTTTGCCAGTTGCGTGATCATAAATGCAGCTTCGTCGTTTCTTTCTCCCTCCACCATCCATACGATAGACTCCAGTGCATTGTAGAGAAAATGAGGATTGATCTGGCTCTGCAAAGCCTCAAATTCACTCTTTCTCCTCTCGTTTTGCTCCAGCACGATCTTTTTCATCAGAGTGTCTATCTGCTCATAGGATTTCTGTATCGAATGACCGAGATGCCGGATCTCCGACGAACCTCCGATATAGATCTCCGGTTTCTTCCCTGCCTCGTACTCTTTCACCGAAGCATTCAGCTTAAGGATCGGACTGGAGATCCTAAGAGAGATCACACGGTTGATAACTACAAGCATCATGGCCATCAGCAGGATGATCAGGATGCTGAAATACCGGATATCGATCGTCCCTGCGGCAAGAGTGTCATAAGGGATCACTCCGACCAGTTTCCAGCCTGTGTAACTGATCGTGTTGACGATCACTTTTCTCTGCTCCCCCTCAAACGTCTCATCGTAGACGCCGTCTTTGTATTTTGCCGCTGTTTTGCTGTTCTCGCCGCCAATCCCGTCACTGATCTGTACCTGACGCGGATGGTAGATGATCTCCCCGTTGCTGTCGCACAGATAATAGTGCTGGCCGTTGTTTGCGGTGTTGATCTGGTTCATCATACGGGAAATGGCGGAGTAATCCATATCCACAAGCAGCACGCCCAACTGGGAGACTCCATCATCCGTAAGTTCCACCACCCGGCTCAGGGAGATCACCCAATAGTATCTCAGCGTACCGTCGTCGAACAGGTTCTGGATATGAGGAGTAGAAAAGTGCATATTCTCCATCTCCTCCATCGCCTGTTTATACCAGTCCTGTTCTGTCACATCCGGATCTTCTTTCTGCGCGGCAACAGGCTCTGCTGCCATCAGGCTGCCGCGACTGTCGTAGATCGCAATACTCTGCAGATTGTCCCTGTTCGCCTCATACAAAAGATTCATCCTCGCCTGGATATCCTGGTCCCGGGCGGACAGATCGTTCTCCTTTATGACATTGTAATATGCGGCGTCTGATATCTGTCTCATACTGACCAGATAGTCCTCCAGATTTTCTCCGGTCTGCTCCATCAGCTTCCGGGTGCTTTGCACGGTTTCCTCTCTCGACATTGTGGAAAACCGCATGTACAGCACGATCCCAAGAACAAGCATAATAGAGATCGATATGACGGAAAATGCTTTCATTATCGTAGACTGGATACTTTTGGGCTGCAGCCCTTTCAAATTCACGAAAAAATATTTACTTTTCACCCTCCACATGCTCCGCTCTGTATTTGGATGGCGACACACCGAACGTTCTCTTAAATACATAACTGAAATAATTCGGATCCAAGTAGCCAACTTTCTTTGCTATGATATAGTTCTTCTCATTTGTTTCAAGCAGCAGCCGTGCCGCCTGCTCCATACGGTAATCCGTGAGATAACCGATGAAAGATGTTCCTGTTTCTCTTTTAAAGATCGTGGAAAAATACGAATTGGACACATTCAGGACGTCGCACATGTGATCCAGAGAAAGTTCTGCATTGGCATAATTATCCCGTACATATTCCTGACCCTTAAGCACATATGATTTTGTAGATCTGCTGCGGGCGCTGATCAGGTTCTCTCTGAAAGAAAGGCAGGTTTCAACGAGCCATTTCCGCAGTTTCTCCGGTTCCATATCCAGAAGGCTGCCGTACAGATTCCTGATATCCCCGGCGGCAATGTCATTGCCGGCAGAAAACCTGTACAGAGCGCCTGCCAGTTCTATAACTGCGATATGGTAGTTCTGCCGGGATTTCTCCACAAAGGCCAGATGCTCCATATACCGGTCCACCGACCTTGTAACATCCGACTCAGAGCCCATGCGGATCGCTTTAAACAGCGCCATAATCTCGTCGTCGGCCGCGTCGGCTTCTCCTTTTTCCTGAGGCGCGATCTCTTTGATATTGATCGCCCTGGACGCTCCGTAGATCGCGCGGTAGGAGACTGCCTCCCTTGCGCTGCTGTAAGACTGCGACATCTCAAGGATATTTTCGCAGACCTGTCCCACGCCCACGGTGACGACGGCGCCGATGATCCTCTGCGCATACTTGCAGAAACGGTCGCTCTCGTCTGTCAGTTCCGACGCTTCATTCCTGCTTTTTAACTGCGCGATCATCACTGCATTTCCGAGGTAGGAAAAGCATTTCGCATTCCAGCGCTTTTTCAGCCGTTCCTCCGCCTGCCTCTGCACAGAGATCGCCAGCAGAAGAGGATTCATATCCCCGGGGATCTGGCCGGATGAAGTATGTATAACAAGACAGCAGTAATACGGTCCGGAAAACGAAATCTGATAGTCTGAAAGATACTTTGAAAGTTCATTCTCGTGGATCCTGCCCTCGATCAGAGTCGTGTAAAAATTCGCCTGCAGGATCGGCAGAGAGTCCATATAATATTTCTGCAGGATCTCGGTATTCCGCTTTTCGCTGATCTCCTGATCCAGCTTTATCTTAAGCCGGGCGAAAACACCGATCAGTTCCACTGAATTGAGTGGTTTTAAAACATATTCCTCCACCTCAAGGTGAACGGCTTCTTTTGCATATTCAAATTCATCGAATCCGGTAAACAGCAGGATCTTTGTCGCGGGAAACTCTGTCCTGATCCGCTTTGAAAGTTCCAGGCCGTCCATATATGGCATCTTGATATCCGTCATAACGACGTCGGGCTGAAACTCCTCAACCATCTCAAGAGCCTTTATCCCATTGCTGGCATATCCTATTACCGAGAAGCCTATTTCCTCCCAATTTATTTTTTTCATGATGACACGGATCACTTCTTCTTCGTCATCCACCAAAAGCACTGTATATTCGCTCATATCTTTTCTCCACGCCTTTGCCATCTGCACTATTATATCAAATACCCCAAATGCTGTAAACGAAAAGAGCCAGAGCTGCGTCTGACTCTTTTCTCTTTCAGCCTTTTGCTGAAAAGATCCGCTACTTCTTCTGAACGTATTTCAGACAGTCAAGTGTTACTGCTACCAGAATAATGATTCCTGAGAATACGAACTGAAGATTTGTATCAATGCCAAGTATCGTCAGGGAGTATGTCAGCGCTGTAAAGATAAACACACCTACGACAACACCTGATATCTTTCCGATGCCTCCCGTAAAGGACACGCCGCCCACTACGCAGGCCGCGATAGCATCCATCTCCCATCCCTGCCCGTAAGCTGCGGAACCGGAACCGACCATCCTCAGACACTCAAGCCAGGAACCAAATCCGTAAAGAATACCTGCCAGGACAAAAGCGCCGACTGTTACGGCGAACACGGAGATACCTGAAACAGACGCCGCTTCCGGGTTGCCTCCGACTGCGTACAGGTTCTTTCCGAATGTCGTTTTGTTCCATATAAACCATACGATCGCAATTGCGGCAACCGCCCAGAGAATGATCGTCGGGAATCCGCCCAGTTTGGGGATGATCATATTCGGGATCGAAGGTTCGATGGCGCCGAACGAAACACCCTTTGTAGCATATGTAACAAGACCGAAGATCACCAGCATGTTTGCCATTGTCGAGATAAACGGATGCATTTTAAATTTCGCGGTAAAGAAACCGGCGATCGTTGTAAAGAACGTACAGAAGATAATACACATTACGAGCGCCAGCACTGCTCTTGCGGCAACCGGCATAGATGTAAAGTCAAATATATGCCCGAAAACCCCGCCTGTATTGACGCCCTGATGCATGATGATCGTCGCAGTCGTCATACCCATACCAACCATACGGCCGATAGAAAGATCCGTACCTGCAAGGAGGATCAGCGCGGCAACGCCAAGCGCCAGAAACATCCTCGGAGACGCCTGCTGGAGTACGTTCAGTACGTTATTGTAAGTAAGGAGCGGAGAGCCTTTTACAAGCGGCGTGATGATACACAGGGCAATAAAAATGATGATGATCGCGATATACAGACCATTGCGCAGGAAGAAGTCCCTGCGGTTGAACGTATATTTATAGTTCTCCCATTTCTGCGCCTGCGACTCTCCGACCGTAAACTTCGACATACGGAGAAGATCGATCAGATGATACTTCCAGGTGAATGCCGCATGCTTTCTGTCCTTGATCTCCTGAAGATCTTTCTGGTACGTCATTTTTGCATCAAACAATCTGTTTTTATAAACATATTTTTCGTCTTTGATCTCCTGATGATCGGAAAGTTTTGACATTGTCTGCCGGTGCTCTGTTTCCAGCTCTGCAAGTCTTTTCTGATATTTTTTCTTTGCAGCCTCTTTCTCCTGCCCGCAGCTTTCTTTTACCGGCTGGTAATATTCCGCGTCAAAGTGCGCTTTGATATAGTTCTCTGCATCAGAAATCAATTTTGAAACCTCGCCCTTGTTAGAAGCCTCAACTGATCTCGCTTTAGCAAGTTCAGATCTCAGGACGGAGAGCCTGTTTTCTTTCTCCCCTTTCGTAAGGGTGCGGTCTCTCTTCACTGTGTCCAGCTCGTTCTGGACAGCGACGATCTTATCCTCGCCGTCCGCTCTTAAGCTGTCGATCTTTTCCTGTATATTACCGACATAATCCTCGATCGGCCTGCGTATCTTCATTTCCTGTTCAGCCGTAAGGATCTTACTGTTTCCATTTGCCATATCCATCATTCTCCCTCATTATAGGTACTTCGCACTGAGTCTCAGAAGCTCTTCCTGATCTGTCTCCTGTGTGTTGACAATTCCAGAAAGGCGTCCGTTCGACATAACGCCAATGCGGTTTGTAATTCCAAGAATCTCCGGCATCTCAGAGGAAACAACAATAATTGTCTTTCCCTGTTTCGCCATGTTAATGATCAACTCATAGATTTCATACTTTGCTCCGACATCGATGCCTCTTGTAGGCTCGTCCATCAGGAATACCTGCGGGCTGCGCTCCAGCCATTTTCCAAAGATAACTTTCTGCTGGTTTCCGCCGGAAAGGCTTGAGATCATATCGTCCGGCCCCATACACTTCGTATGCATGATCTTGATCTCTTTTGCAGTTGCCTTTACCATTTTTGAATCCGAAAGAGCCACGCCTGACTTGTACTGATTCAGATTTGCGATCGTAGTATTAAACGTAAGATCGCTCTTTAGGAACAGTCCGTTGGCCTTTCTCTCCTCGGTGATCATGGCAAACCCATGATCCATGGCTTCTCTTGCACTGTTGAAATTCATAAGACGGTTATTAAGATAAACCCGCCCCGCCGCTCTTGTCCTGACGCCGAAGATCGTTTCCAGAAGTTCCGTACGCCCCGCCCCGACCAGTCCATACAGTCCGAAGATCTCTCCTTCTTTCACATCAAATGTGATATCCTGCAGGTGAGGTTCAAACTTTGTGGACAGATGCTGGATCGACAGGATCACATCTTTGGGCGTGTTGTCGACGGGCGGAAACCGGTTCTCCAGGGATCGTCCGACCATCGCCGCGATCAGCTCATTCATATCCGTATCATCAACGCTCTTTGTCATAACAAGATTGCCGTCCCGAAGTACGGATACCTCGTCACAGATCGTAAAGATCTCGTCCATTTTATGGGATATGTAGATCAGGGAAATCCCCTGCTCCTTTAGCATCCTCATCATCTCAAAGAGTTTGTCCACTTCCTGCACTGTCAGCGAGGACGTCGGCTCGTCAAGAACGATCACCTTTGAATTATATGAAATCGCTTTGGCGATCTCACACATCTGACGCTGCGATACGGACATGTTCCGCATCGGCTGGGTAAGGTTGGCGGTCATTCCCAGCTTCCTGAACAGCTCCGAGGCCTCTTTTTTCATTCTGCCTTCATCGACCACGCCTACAGAATTGACCGGATAACGTCCAAGGAATAAATTGTCCATTACATTTCTTTCCAGACACTGGTTCAGCTCCTGATGGACCATCGCAATGCCGTTTTCCAGGGCGTCTTTTGGTCCGGAAAAACTTACTTCTTTCCCGTCAAGGAAGATATTGCCCTCGTCTTTCTGGTATGTACCAAAAAGGCATTTCATCATTGTTGACTTACCGGCGCCATTCTCTCCCATAAGCCCCATAACAGTTCCCCGCTTCACATCAAGATTGATGTGATCCAGGACCCTGTTGCGGCCAAAGGACTTGCTCATACCGCGTATCGATAAGACGACATTATCTTTCTTATCTGCCATTCTTTTTTACTCCTGTATGCTTGAATTAATATTTCCCGGTATTCAAAGAGGGCAATAGGGAGAATCTCTTCTCCCTATTGATCCGCTCCTTATTGTTTCAATAAATATTACTGACTGAGTATGGATGTATAAGAAGCCGCATTATCTGTTTTCACCATGTTGATCGCGAACGCGTCATACTGGCCTGGGTTTCCGAGACGGTTTGTGATGTTGGACTCTGTCTGTCCGTCGCCGCCGATGTACTCGACATTAAGGTTAAGCAGGTCGTCGTATTTCTCAAGAAGCGGCTGATATGTTGAGCTTAAGAAGTTATCAGAAGCATTGTAGATATTCAGCCATACGGATTTAACCGGTGAGGAACTCTCGTCCAGCTGTTTGGATACAGGCTCGTAAACCTTTGTGGAGTCTGTGAAATCCTGGTAGTTGTCGGCTGTAACCGCTACGTTCAGCGCATAATAAGAGCGCTCGTCTGCATTGTATACATATACGTCATCGCTGAGAACATTTCCCGCCTCGTCCGCTGTACCGATACCTGTATCGATATCAACGCCGTCAAGAGCGTTGCGGAGAACACGAAGCGTCAGATACGCCTGTACATCTGCATGCTGGCTGATCGTTCCGCCGTATCCCTCTGCGATCGCGGCAACCGCGTCAGCATTTGCGTCATAACCGAATGTCGGCACTTCCTGATCTTTGGACCATGCATTGAACATCGACATTCCCATTCCGTCATTGTTGGATACAACGATATCGATCTGGTCGCCGAAAGATGAAGACCATGTTCCGATCGCGTTGCCCGCTGTAGCCGCATCCCATGTAGCTCCTGCAGAGTTCTTCATCTCCTGTGAAGCAAGCTCGCGGACTGTATATGATGTTCCGTTGATCTCAAGCGTTCCATCCTGCACAGCAGTTGCAGAACCGTCTGTGTTTGTTCCGATCGGATCACTGTTGACGCCGCCGTCAGCCTCAACGCCTGTTCCAAGAGCGGAGCGGACTCCTCTTGTACGTGCGATAGAATCATTATGCCCGATGTCGCCGATCGCCAGAACATAACCGATCACTCCGTCTCCATTGCGGTCGATCGTATCAATGTTCGCCTCGATGTAATCTTTGACCATCGTTCCCTGGAGTTCCGCACCCTGATTTGCGTCGAAGCCCACATAATATGTATTCTCATTGAAATTCAGAGCTGTCATATCAAGTTCTCCCGTGGAACTGTTAGACGGCTGACGGTTAAACCATACAAGGGGTTTATCCTTGTTTGCAACCTCGCTGCCGGCTTCGCCCGACTCCGAACCTGAACCTGAATCTGTGGAACTGCCTCCGTCACCGGAACCGCCCCCGCATGCAGTAAGCGAGAGTGTCATCACTGCTGCCATTGCGACTAATACAAATCTTCTCTTCATATTACATTATTCCTCCTTTTCCCGGCATATCGCCGCATGCCTTTTGTTGATATTGACAGTATAGCCGACGCATTTTTTAAAAAACATAGAATATTTTTCTGTCTTCATTGAAATTTTTATTCTTTTTTAGTTGTATTTAACAATTTCACTTCCTTATCGCGCCCAAAAATATCATTATTGCCTTACGTTCCTCTTTTAAATCCTTCCCCGAACACCTCGCTTGTCTCAGTAAACATCAAAAATGCCTGGGCATCCGTCTCCTGCACGGCGCTTTTGACCAGATATGCCTCGGCCTTGGAGCAAGCGCACAAAAGGACGTCCCTGTGCATGCCCGTATATCCTCCGGAAGCCGGAAGTGTGGTGACGCCCCGCTTTACATTCTCTCCGATCTTCGCCGCGACCTCCCTGCCTTTTCCGGTTATGATGATCGCCAGCGTGCCCGCGCCCGTACCGTACAGGATCTTATCGATCACGATCGTGGAGACTCCTGTCGCGGCCACCCCGTAGAGCACTGCGTCGATATCTCCGAATACCGGCCAGCCGAGCAGTATCACTACAAGGTCTATGAGGAGCGTGATCACGCCCATCGTCATGTGGGGCTTTTTCTTCTTGATCGTAAGGGCGAGGAAATCAATCCCGCCGGAAGACGAGCCGCGTATATAAAAGAGCGCCATCCCGGCTCCCAGAAAGACGCCGGAACAGATCGCGGCCATCAGCCTGCTGCCCGTGTACATAGGTATATAGGGGAATATCACATCAAGAAACAGCGAAGAGATCACCATCGTCTTCGCACTTTTTATAAGAAGCGTCCTGCCTACCGCTTTGTAGCTGATGGCTACAAGAGGGATGTTGAACAGAAGAGTCACCGTACCCACCGGCAGGCCGAGAAGATAGTTCAGGATCAGCGCCAGCCCGGAGACGCCGCCCGGCGCGAATCCGGCATTTCCCGCAAAGGTATAAATGCCGGCAGCATAAAGTATACTGCCGGCAATGTCATAGAGGAGATCCCATACTATGATCTTCAGATCGAATTTGTTATTGAAGCCAGAGATTATTTTTTTGCCGCTCATTTGATATGCACACCTGTATTTTTTGATCCATGAATGTTTTGAACCATGTCCCTTTCGATATGTACAAGTAT
>CALWAR010000016.1 GCA_944375765.1 uncultured Mediterraneibacter sp.
TGTATAGATGGTTTTTCGTCAATTCCATTATACCAAACGGGACAGGTTTATGCCTTTTTTATTGGCTGAAATATTGAATTTTCAAGGTTCAACACACCGTATTGGTGTGGGAAGTTTTAGTTATTTAGAAATAAATACGGCATATTCCCATCAACTCCCCAGCTTAACGCGATACACGAAGAAAGATAACATAAAAAAATAAGACATAATGCTACCCCTTTTTGGAGTACTGTGAGCAGATACATAAAAACTATGCATATAAACGCAAATCCCATGAACGTATAGAGCTGAGTCAAAATAATCGCCTCAAACGGATTTGAAAAAATCTGCTTATAAAGTGTCTGCAGTCCGTAAAACGATACATTGTTATCGCCTGTTGATATAAATGCATTTCCTGGTTCGAGTGAAAGTATTCCGATCATATAAGATATTACTGTATCTGCTGCCAGCAGAAAAGCGCTTACTGATATAAGGGCCAGATATCTTGTTATAAAATATTTCATATATGAGCCGCATCTGATAAGTACGAAACTTCTCTGTTCCTGATAATCTTTCACTACCATATAAATAAGTGCCAGAAAAAAAGGATATAAAATATAATAGTGATCAGTTACTGCATATAGAGTAAATTCTAAAGATGTCAGATTATAATATATTGCTTCATTTAGTCCGGAACCAGTATAAAAAGCATAAATACAAAACAGCAATATAAAAAATTTTCTGTCCATATTCCTCGCGATACAATACTTATACACTGCTTTTCTCCTTGTGCCTGAATATCAGAATCATACCTGAAATAAACATCATTAAGATTACAGGGCCTACGGCTAAAGAGTTTACTGATGTACTTTCAAGACTGATTCGGTTAATATCAAATGACGATATGATACTTAAATCAGCATGCCCCAACATATCGGTAACAAAATTTTCAAAAATAGAATAGATAAAAGGAAAAGAAAGTGACACGAATACATTCTCAAAACGATAAGCAGCAATAAATCCCATTGTATAGTATAAAAATGCAAGGCATCCCCGCCACATCGATAATACTACTCCATAAAATAAGGGGTTTTCCATCTGTACTGTTTGAAATAAATATACCAGATCAACATTTTCCTGATATCCTTTTGGCTGAAATACAAATAATGTAAAAAGTAATCCTGATATAGAGATAATAACTATACTCAGCCAGGCCAGAAGAGCACCTGTTATATATTCACATCTGATATAATTTTTTATTGGGATTCTTGCAGATACATATCTCAAAAATCCGCTCTTTTTTTCAAAATAGATACACCAACAATATGGAACCGTACACATCAGCGGAAAGACAAACACAAATATATCCTCCGAATATTCCCAAATTTCCAGTAAATACATAGGAACATAATGCGAAGAAGTATTACTTACCGCAAAAAAAGCAAACGCAATCCCAACTATCGTGGTACATATAAAAGGAATTCCCGATTTTTTAAAATTTGACATTATCATGACATTCTCCTGATTAAATCATTTGTTGCTGAGAATTGCAGGAAAAGAAATAAATGATATATAACTATTAGTTACTTTTCCATATCCCTTTTCCTGCGTGACATAGTATAAGACATCATTCGGAAAAAGCAAGTTTTATAACGTCAGTGGAATTTATCTGACGTGAGTGGGTTGGGTTTTCCTATATTTCACATTTTAGACACAAATATTTTTTATTATGTTATACTTACAATTGTTTGATAAAAATGACGGGAGACTATGTGATGCTGAAAATCGCAATTTGTGATGACGACACTGTTTTTGTTCAGCTTTTGAATAAAAAGGTAGAAGATTATTTTGCAGATAAAGATATCAACTATAAATCGTATTGTTATAATGACAGCCGCATATTAGAAAAAGAAATCAAAACGATTCTTTTTGATTTATTACTTCTCGATATTGAGATGCCTGCGTACAGCGGACTGGAACTTGCGGAAATTCTGCGAAAATTCAGCAACTATGCCTCGATAATTTTTATCAGCAATGAGGACAGGTATGTTTTTTCATCCATAAAGTTTTCACCCCTTGGGTACATCAGGAAACGTTTTCTGGATCAGGAATTTACAGAAAATATGGATCTTTTCTTCAAATTATATTCCGACCAGAATCACTATATTGAGTTTGACACAAATAAAGGAAAGCAACACTTCGATATACGGTTTATCCGCTATGTTGAAGTCTATGATCATAAGCTGCTTATAAACTATAAAGAATACGACTATTCTGCAAGAGGACGATTGAAAGATATATATGAGATGCTGAGATGCCACGGATTCATAAGAATACACCGGAGCATTCTGATCAATTATCGCTTTTTTGACAGCATGAAAGGAAACAATGTCAGGCTGACTGACGGTAAACAGTTTTTTTACAGTAAATACCGAAAAAAAGAAATCGAAAATCTACTGCTGACCTTTTCAAGGAGATTGAACTTATGACACTTTATACACTTGTTGATATAGCGGCGACTTTCAGTGAATGTGCTCTTACAGTTTACTTTATCGACCATATTCCGGTTCTTGAATCGTCTGAGCGCAATAAAATCCGATCCCTTTTATGCATTTGTATAGTTTTTGCTTTTTCACTTCTTGCCGACTACTTCGATAAAAGCGGCACGGTATCAGGAATTTTGGGGCTGCTGCTTACGGTTTTATACTGTGTCTTTACTAAAATAGGGAACTGTCTTGTAAAAGCGGTTTTTCCCATATTAAATATGCTTGCCGTTTTATTTATTAATACTGCGGTTATAAGTTTTTTTGCTTATAAAAACGAAGTGCCGGTATTAGACCTTATTGCTTTTGAGACAGATGAAAGAATAGCGATCCTGATTGTAACCAAAATATTATATTTTGTATTTATTTTTATTAGCTTAAAACTTTTAAATATAATGCAGCAAAAACTTTTTTATATAAAAGTCTAAGAAATATTTTTGATATTTTTAATTCTTTCGTTGACTTTTCTCGTTGAAATAATATTATTTACATTTATTATCAGATACAATATTAATATTTTCTCAGTATATTTGATAAATTTTGCTATATTTATAAACAGCGTATTGTGTATTTATCTTTTGTTTTATGTGAATCAAAAGAACCAGGCGCAGATGAATGCCGAATTACTTGAGCAAAAGCTGATTTCAGAAGAGGCGCATATTCGTGGAACCCGGCAGCTCTATAATGAGCTTTCAAAAATGCGACATGACTATAAAGGGCATCTCACCTGCACTCTCGGATTACTGCATGACCGCCAATACGAAACGGCTGTTCATTATATCGAAAATCTGATTGACCAGAAACTGGATGCATATACAGGAATCTTCCACTCTGATTTTGACATATTAAATACCCTTTTGAACGTTCAGGCGAACATTTGCAGAAGCGCCGGCATAAAATACTCGGCATCTATATTATGCAGCAGCACAGGCAGCATTTCAGACATAGATCTTTCTATTCTTCTCTCTAATTTATTTGACAATAGTGTGCGTGCGTGTAAAGAATGTGAATCGCCGTCCATAGATATAGAATTCAGAAATATTAAGTCCTATTTTGTGATAAGTATAAAGAACACGATCAAAGAATCCGTGTTAAAGAACAACCATGATCTTACTACTACGAAAAACGACAAGGCTTTACATGGTTTCGGCAAACAAGTTATCTCGGATATTGCAACAAAATATTCCGGAATATACAATTACTATGAGGAGGATCTCTTTTTTATTACTGAAATCTGGCTGTTGTAATCGACTTAGACTATGACAAATACTATGAGAAAGGTGAAAATTACTTCCTGAGTGATTCTTTTTTATGTGCATTGCGCTTCGAACTTGATCCGCAGACGTTACCCCGGCAGTTAACTCAGCCCAGGCGCCCTCACGGCACCCGGAAGCTCCTGCTTAGTGCTGCTCCGTTCCCGACCTGACACGGTTCACAGGTTCCCGTCGCGTGAGACCCGAACATCAGCGTCACTTACCGGGGGCAGCTCTGCAGACTGCCGCCCTCTGCGCAATATCACCCCTGCTATAGCGGATTGCAGGTACAAGGTACCGCTAACACCCCGGCTGCACGAGTCTTAATTGTACATTGTTTTTATATAAATGTCAACGGATGGGGGCAAAAGAAATTGAAGAAAAACATGATAGATGATAAAATAGTCAAAAAATAAAACGGAGTGGCAAATGAACATTCTTTTAGTCGCGATAAACGCAAAATATATTCATTCTAATCTCGCTGTGCACAGTCTGAGATCCTATGCCCGCAGATACCGGGAAGATATCGCTGTGGCGGAATACACGATCAATCAGCCGTCTGACGGGATTCTGATGGACGTCTACAGGCGCAGGCCCGATATCCTCTGTTTTTCCTGTTATCTCTGGAACATCAGCTATGTGGAACAGCTCGTACGGGAGATTCCGAAAGTGCTCCCGAAGACAAAGATATGGCTTGGCGGCCCGGAAGTCTCCTACAATGCAGGAGAGATGCTGGAAGCATATCCCGGCCTGACCGGAGTGATGTGCGGCGAGGGCGAGGAGACGTTTTTGGAACTTATGGATCATTACCACGAAAGGAAGCCGGATGCCCTCTCAGAGATCCGGGGGATCGTATACAGACAAGACGGCGGCTGCATCACGGAGACGGGGGCAAGACCGGTCCTTGACCTGAGCAGTATCCCATTTATATATGATGATATCGGCGGATTCCGAAACAGGATCGTCTACTACGAGTCGAGCCGGGGCTGCCCGTTTTCATGCAGCTACTGTCTTTCATCGGTTGACAGGCGTCTCCGGTTCCGGGACCTGGAACTGGTCAAAGAAGAAATCCGTTTTTTTATTGATCATGAAGTGCCGCAGGTGAAATTTGTGGACAGGACATTTAACTGCAGACGCGATCATGCCATGACAGTATGGGAGTTCATCAGAGAATATGACAAAGGCGTTACGAACTTCCACTTTGAGATAGCTGCGGACCTTCTCGATGAGGAGGAGATCCGTCTGATCCGCTCTATGCGTCCGGGGCTTATACAGCTCGAGATCGGCATCCAGTCTGCGAACAGTGATACGATACGCGAAATCAGAAGAAAAACAGATCTGGAAAAGGCAGAGCGGGCAGCAGCGCTGATCCGGGAAAACAGAAATGTCCATCAGCATCTCGATCTGATCGCAGGTCTTCCCTGCGAAGACTACGGAAGTTTTGCGAAGTCCTTTGACCGGGTATATGCCATGAGACCGGATCAGCTCCAGCTCGGATTCCTGAAAGTGCTCAAAGGTTCCCCTATGCGCGAGAAAGCGCGGGAATATGGTCTTGTGTATCAGGAACGCCCGCCTTACGAGGTGCTCTCCACAAAATGGCTGTCCTATGACGATGTGATCCGGCTCAAGAGGATCGAGGAAATGGTAGAAGTTTATTACAACAGCGGGCAGTTCAGAAATACAATGGAGCATCTGGAGAAAGAATTTTCAGATGCGTTTGCAATGTACAGTGCGCTGGCGGAATATTACGAAGAAAACGGACTCTTTGAAGTGAGCCATTCCCGGATCGCGAGATATGAGATCCTGCTGCGGTTCCTGAAAGCGCATATCGGAGGAAATACGCCCCGGACAGAGGACGCTTCGGGGAAAGCAGGCGATGAGATATCTCAGAAACTGGACGGATATACACAATGGTTGACATTGGACATGTATCTGAGGGATAATGTGAGAAGCCGTCCGCAGTTTCTCCCGGAGAGCAAGGTGAACTCAGACGAGGCGGCGTCTTTTTATAAAGCCGAGGAAGAGGAGCCACGGTATCTGAAAGGCTATGAGGGATATGACAGGCGTCAGATGCGCAGGATGACGCACCTGGAGAGGCTGTCCGGCAGACTCCTCCTGTTTGACTACCGGGAGAGAGATCCGCTGAGCGGTGATGCAAAAATATATCATATTGAAGAGAGGATGGATGGGAATGAATTTTCATGATAAAAAGGTCAGACGGATCATCGCAGTCATTATACTCCTTGTGATAGTGGCTATGGTGGTGACGATGGTGCTGCCGTATGTCGTACAGTAGCAGGCGGGAGCAGAGGCGGACAAAGATGAGGATGGGAAAGATCACGCAGACTGCCTGGCAGCGGTCTGTCCGAAACCGGCTGCATACAGGAAAGGAAAACATGCTCTTCGGGCCGTCGCCCTGGGAGACCTGCTCCGGTTTCGTATCAGAGGCAGGAGAAAGATATGTATGGTCGGACGCCTGTGTGGTGGGGGACGGTGCGCGGACCGGATATTATGCCGTTTATCATGCTGTGGGAGAACTTGCAGCCCGCGGGGTATGCGCCGAAGGGGCTGCGGTGCGTGTCCTCCTCCCTCCGGGAAGTGAAGAAGAGATGCTTGGCGGGATCGCCGCCGGCGCGGACTGCGCGTGCAGGGAACTGGGCATACAGGCGACGGGGATCCAAGGCGGCGTATCAGGCGCAGTGCTGGATACCGTTGTATTCGCAAGCGCAGCAGGAATAATGCAGGGACAGACGCAGGCGCAGACGAATGACTGTGTAAAAACAACTTATGACAGACAGCGGGAACATCAGGAGATCATTCTCTGCGGATATGTCGGCCTGGAGGGAACGCTTCGCATCGTAGATGCAGCGCGCGAAGAACTGGAGACAAGATTCGTACCCGCATTTCTGGAACAGACGGAGGCTTTGACGAAAGCGCTCATAAGGCCGCGGCAGATCGTAGAAGTGTTTGCGCAGGATGAAGAGGCGCAGGTGCGTCAGATCGGAGAGGGCGGCGTCCTGGCTGCTCTGTGGGAACTGGCGGAGACTGCGCATATCGGATTTGAGATCAGTATGCCGCAGATCCTGCTGAAACAGGAAACTGTGGAGATCTGCGAAGCTTTCCGGCTGAACCCATATCTTATGACGTCGACGGGCAGTTACATTGTTCTTACTTCAAAGGCAGAGAACGTGATACGCGCTCTGGAACAGGCGGGGGTCCGGGCGTCCAGGCTGGGGACAGGAAATCAGCAGAATGCAAGGCTGATCCGAAACGGCGAGGACGTCAGATATCTGGACAGGCCGGCTCCTGACGAGATGGAGCGATGGAGACTGGAACGCCGGAGAAATGACGACGAAAAGACTGAGGGGAAGAGGGGGAAGTGATGCTCAATATCGTACTTCTTGAGCCGGAAATCCCGGCGAACACAGGGAATATCGGCAGAACATGCGCCGCGTCGGGAGCGCGGCTCCACCTTATAGAGCCTCTGGGATTCAGTCTCAGTGAAAAGGCGTTAAAGCGTGCGGGGATGGATTACTGGAAAGAACTTGATGTGACTACGTATATCGACTATCAGGACTTTCTTGACAGAAATCCCAGGGCGAAGATCTATATGGCGACGACAAAAGCGCAGAAGATCTATACGGAAGTCTCATACGAACCGGACTGCTATATCATGTTCGGCAAAGAGAGCGCAGGTATCCCGGAGGAGATCCTTGTACAGAATAAAGATAACTGCGTGCGCATCCCGATGATGAGGAAGATCCGGTCGCTCAATCTGGGCAGTTCTGCCGCTGTCGTGCTGTATGAGGCGCTCCGGCAGAACGGATTTGACGGGATGGAGACAGAGGGAAATCTGCACAGGCTCACATGGGAGTAAGCGCTCTTTTAGATGCGGGCGGATATCGCGTTATTAATAAAAATGCAAAATTTATCGATAAATGTTTTGAATATTATTCCAGTCTGCTATATAATGGTTTCAAGGTTGTGTTCAGACCATATTAAAATCCATTCGCTGCATGAACGAAGCAGTAATGGAAAAACTAAGGAGACAGGAACAACCGGGAAGGTGGTGGATAAATATGGTAGAAGAGACGATCCAGACGATCCGGGAGACTGAAAGACAGGCTCAGGAGATCGTGGAGAGCGCGCGCCGGGAGAGCGACCGTATCATGAAAGAAGCGGAAGAACGCTCGGGAATGATCAGAAACGAGGTCGTCAGGAGCGCGCAGGAAGAGGCGAAAGCCATAGCAGATAAGGCGCGCCTCGCAGGAACAGAGACGGAGAGCAGTGCGAAAGCCGGATATGAGAAAGAAGCAGCAGGGCTTAAAGCAGCAGCCGCCGGGAAAGAAAAAGAGGCGGTGGATATGGTGATCTCACTGCTGGCATGATCTATGCCGAAAGACTGAAAACTAAGCGGTACATACGTGCCGCGCAGCAAAGGAGGGACAGATAAATGGCGGTACTTAAGATGCGAAGAATCAGCATCTGCGCCTTAAAGAAAGACCGTAAAGCGATCCTTGAAAAGCTGCAGAGCCTGGGGGTGCTCGAAGTAAATCACATCCTTGAAGAGGATGAAGACTTTCATAAGATGGACACCGTGGGGCGCAAGCAGGGCTTTGAAAAGGCGGCGGCCTCAGTGGATCAGGCGCTGGATATCCTGGAGAGATATGCTCCTGAGGATAAGTCCATGTTCGCCTCTCTGGAGGGGAAGAAACTGATTTCCCCGGAGAAAGGGATGGAAGTCCAGGAGGAACGCCGGGAGCTTTTAAAGACAGCAAAACAGATCTACGATCTGGACAGGGAACATGCAGAGCAGAATGCAGCTATTACAAAGCTCGAAAACAGTATCGAGAGCCTGACGCCATGGCTTTCACTGGATGTTCCGCTGAGGACGTCTAAGACAGAAAGGACCGTTTTCTTCCCGGGGACTATGCCGGGCGGAACGACACTGGAAAAGGTGTATGAGATACTGGCGGAGAAAGCGCCGGACGCAGAAAGCGCCGATATCCGTATTATTTCGCAGGAACAGAGCACTGTCTATCTGGCGGTGATCTGTCTGAAAGAAGAGGCGGGCGCAGTGGAAGAAGCTCTCAGGAGCGAAGGATTTGCCAGACCGTCACAGACGTGGGAGGAAATACCTGCCCGTCAGAAAGAGAAACTGGAGCGGCAGACCGCAGACTGCAGAGGGAAGCTCTCGGAGATCGAGGAGAAGATAAAGGCTCTCGCATCGCAGAGGGAGAGACTCCAGATCGTAGCAGACTACTACAGAGTCCGGGGAGAAAAGTATGAAGTGCTCGGAAGCCTGCCCCAGTCAGAGAGGACTTTCGTCATCAGCGGATATATACCGGCGGCTGTGTCGGATAAGGTGGCGGACAGCCTCATGAAGAAATATGACTGTATGGCCGACGTGGAAGAACTGAAAGAAGACGAGGAACCCCCGGTCATCCTGAAGAATAATCCGTTTTCTTCCAGCATGGAGGGAGTGGTGGAGTCCTATGGGCTCCCTGTAAAAGGAGAGATCGATCCGACGACGATCATGTCGTTTTTTTATGTGTTCTTCTTCGGCATGATGCTCTCGGACGCGGCGTACGGAGCGATCGTATCCATCGTATGCGGGATACTTGTACTGAAATTCCCCAGGATGTCGGATGGGATGAAGAAGTCGATGAAGCTGTTTTTCTACTGCGGACTCTCGACAGTGGTATGGGGAATACTTTTCGGCGGATATTTTGGAAATATCGTAGATATTGTCTCGGCGAAATTCTTCGGAACGACCATCACGCCGCCGGCGCTGTGGTTTATTCCGCTCAACGAGCCGATGAAACTTCTGCTGTACTCCCTGCTCTTTGGAGTGATCCATTTGTTTACGGGACTTATCATCAAGGGATATCTGTGCATCAGAGATGGACAGATCATGGATTTCTTCTGTGATGTAGTGCTGTGGTTCATGCTCCTGATCGGGCTGATCCTGATGCTTCTGCCGAGCGAGTTGTTCGCGTCTATCGCACAGATGGAGATCGTATTCCCGGAGTGGCTCAATACGCTGGCGAAAGTGCTTGCGATCGCCGGAGCAGCGGGAATCGTCCTGATGTCGGGACGGTCGAACAAGAATCCGGCGCTTCGGATCGCGCTTGGAGCATACGATCTTTACAACATCACAGGCTGGTTAAGCGACGTGCTGTCCTATTCGCGTCTGCTGGCTCTTGGCCTTGCGACGGGTGTTATCGCATCGGTCATCAATCAGATGGGCAGCATGCTGCCGAATAATGTGATCGGGATCATCTTCTTTGTCCTGATCTTCCTTGTGGGACATTCTATGAATCTGGCGATCAATCTGCTGGGTGCGTACGTACACACAAATCGTCTCCAGTTCGTGGAATTTTTCGGAAAATTTTATGAGGGCGGCGGACGGCCGTTCCACCCATTCAGAGAAAATACAAAATATGCAGAGATTAAGGAGGAAACTTTATCATGAGTGAATTAGGAATTGTTTATGCGTTACT
>CALWAR010000017.1 GCA_944375765.1 uncultured Mediterraneibacter sp.
TTGGCATCTATAACATATCTTCCGGATACTAAATCAAAGTCATTGTCATACTTTGTGATCTCGTTTACAAAAGATTTTACTTTGTCGATTGAATTTAATGAAATCTGTACGGTTTTCATTTTAAAAAGTCCCTCCTTGAATCATACAATAAAGTAAGGCTCTGCGCCTCATGTATATTCTACGGGATGCACTGGAAAAAGTCAAGAAACAAGAGGAAAAAAGAGGTAAGTTTGTCATGAAAAAGGCAGCGCTTCACAACCTGGGCTGTAAAGTAAATGCATACGAGACAGAAGCAATGCAGGAGATGCTGGAAAACGCCGGCTACGAGATCGTCCCGTTTAAGGAGGGGGCGGATATCTATATTATAAATACGTGTACGGTGACTAACATTGCCGACCGTAAATCCCGTCAGATGCTGCGCCGGGCAAAGAAGATGAACCCGAACGCGGTCGTTGTGGCGGCGGGGTGTTACGTACAGGCCCGGGACGGGAAAGAGGCAGATCCCTGTATTGATATCGTCCTGGGGAACAACCACAAAAAAGATCTGGTAAAAATATTGGAGAAGTATGCTGCGGACAGAGCGGGATGCGGTCAGGGAGAATGCTCAGTTCTCACAGAGAAAGAGGACATCAGACTGAGCCATGAATACGAAGCCCTGCATCTGACCAGACCGGGCGGTCACACAAGGGCATATATCAAGGTACAGGACGGATGCAATCAGTTCTGCACATATTGTATCATCCCCTATGCGAGGGGACGGGTAAGGAGCCGCGATCCGGAGGATGTTGTCCGGGAAGTGAGAGAGCTTACTGCCAACGGTTATAAGGAAGTCGTCCTGACGGGGATCCATTTGAGCTCATACGGCGTCGACCGGGGCGGGAGGGGTCAGCTTCTAGAGCTGATCCGGGCTGTGCACGGGGTGGATGGCGTCAAGAGGATACGTCTCGGCTCTCTTGAACCGGGGATCATTACGGAAGAGTTCGCCGAAAGCCTCCGTTCCCTTCCAAAGATATGCCCCCATTTTCATCTGTCTTTGCAGAGCGGGTGCGACGCCACGCTGAAAAGGATGAACAGAAAATACACAAGCGCAGAATACTATGAAAAGTGCTGTATCCTTCGGAAATATTTTGACAACCCGGCGCTGACGACGGACGTGATCGTCGGGTTTCCCAAAGAGACAGAAGAAGAGTTCAGAGAATCTCTTGCATTTGTCGATAAAGTGAATTTTTATGAGACACATATCTTTAAGTATTCAAGGCGCAAAGGCACAAAGGCGGCACAGATGGAGGGGCAGATCAGCGAACCGGTCAAAACGGAAAGAAGCGCCGTTATGATAGATCTCGGCCGGAAGAAAAGAGAGGATTATGAACGCAGCTTTATAGGAAAGACAGTGGAAGTTCTCGTGGAAGAGGAGGCAGTGAACGAGGGGAAAAAAGTACAGGTCGGACATACGCGGGAATATATGAAAATTGCACTAGAATCAAATGAAAATCTTAAAAATAGTATCATAAAAGTGCAAATTGAAAATGGTTCACAAATTATACGTTGAATTTTCCGGGGGATTATATTAGAATTGTAAGTAGGGATTCTGGAATCTTATCCGGAAATACAGGGAAATGCGGCGCACCGCATGACCGATGATATAAGGAAAGACAGGAGGAACATACGATGAGCGACCTTAGCAATACACAATTCTTTCAGGTCGAGCCGGGACCGCAGATCTCAGCAAAGGATATCCTTGAGATCGTGTTCAAGGCTCTGAAAGAAAAAGGATATAACCCGGTCAATCAGATCGTCGGATATATCATGTCAGGCGATCCTACTTATATTACCAGTTATAACGGGGCAAGAAGTCTTGTGATGAAAGTAGAGCGGGATGAACTTGTGGAAGAACTGTTAAAAGCGTATATCGAACATAATTCATGGGAATAATCAGTTATGAGGCTCATGGGACTTGATTACGGGACCAAGACCGTAGGGGTGGCGATCAGCGATCCGCTTGGCCTGACGGCTCAGGCGATCGAGACGATCGGGCGGAAAGAAGAGAACAAACTGCGACGTACCTGCGCCCGGATCGAGACGCTGATCGGGGAATACGAAGTGGAAAAGATCGTACTTGGTTTCCCGAAACACATGAACAATGACATAGGGGAGCGCGCAGAGAAAGCGCTGGAGTTCAGAGATATGCTCCACAGGCGGACAGGCCTTGATATCGTCATGTGGGACGAACGGCTGACTACCGTCGAGGCAGAGCGTACACTGATTGAAAGCGGAGTGAGGAGAGAAGACCGCAAGAAGCATATCGATCAGATTGCTGCAGTATTTATACTGCAGGGGTATCTGGATCTCATGCACATGGGGCATGACAGGGAGCATGCGGCGGCGCCGGTTTCAGAGGATAAACGATAAGGGGCGTTTTTTATGGAGAAAGTAAGATTTGCTTTTGCAGATGAAAACGGAGAAGATGAATTTTTCGTGCTCGAAGAGACGATGATAAACGGGAACACATACATACTCGTTACGGATTCCGAGGAGGATGATGCGGAGTGCCTGATCCTGAGGGAAAATGCAGGCTCCCGAAACGGTGACAGTGTCTATGAGATCGTCGAGGACGAGACGGAACTGCTGGCAGTATCCAAAGTATTTGAGGAACTGCTGGAAGATGTAAATATAGAAATGTAAGGTCTTTTCAGGACTTTTACAATAGATCTACTTTACTGCGGGGAGACGAAAGAACGCGGATGGAACAGAAAAGCACAGAGGAGCTGCTCAAAGAAAAACTCAGGGAAAAGGGCTTAAAGGTCACAAACCAGAGAATCCTTGTCCTGTCGGTCCTTGAGCAGAACGACGGCAGGCATATGACTGCGGAGGATATCTACGAGCTGGTATCGGCGGACTATCCGGAGATCGGGCTGGCTACGGTCTACCGTACGCTTCAGCTTCTGTGGGATATTCAGCTTGTGGACAGGCTCAATCTTGATGACGGCTGTGTGCGGTACGAGATCGGACATCTGTTAAAGGGTGACGCGAGACACAATCATCATCATCTCATATGCAGGGCATGTAATAAAGTGATCCCTTTTGGCGATGATCTGCTCGATGATCTGGAACGCCATATCGAGGACGCCACTGGATTCCATGTCCTGGATCATGAACTGAAATTCTATGGCCTGTGCAGGGAATGTTTGAAAAAGCAGAAGTGACTGAGAAGTGACTGTTTAAAGTGGAGGTCTGAACATCCGCTGTTCTTTTTGCGCCCGTAAGTAATGTGATACATAAAACTTATGGAGGTGTTTCATATTTGAAAAAGGAAAAAAAAGGAAAATTGCGCATCATACCGCTGGGAGGACTCGAGCAGATCGGTATGAATATCACTGCCTTTGAGTATGAAGACAGTATTGTTGTTGTGGACTGCGGACTGGCATTTCCGGAGGACGACATGCTCGGGATCGATCTGGTGATTCCGGATGTGACTTATCTGAAAGACAATATATCCAAGCTGAAGGGATTTGTCATTACCCATGGCCATGAGGATCATATCGGGGCGCTGCCCTATGTGTTGAAAGAGATAAATCTGCCGATCTATACGACAAAGCTGACGATGGGGATCATCGAGAATAAGCTGAAAGAGCATAATCTCCTGAGAAGCACGAGACGTAAAGTAATACAGCACGGACAGTCCATCAATCTGGGTAAGTTCAGGATCGAATTTATCAAGACGAATCACAGTATCCAGGACGCTTCGGCGCTTGCGATCTACTCGCCGGCCGGAGTCGTCGTGCACACGGGAGACTTCAAAGTCGACTATACACCTGTGTTCGGAGACGCCATTGATCTCCAGAGATTTGCGGAGATCGGAAAGAAAGGCGTGCTTGCCCTGATGTCTGACAGTACGAACGCGGAGCGCCGCGGATTTACGCAGTCAGAAAGGACAGTGGGTATCACATTCGACCATATCTTTGCAGAACATCAGAATACGAGACTGATCATCGCAACGTTCGCTTCAAATGTGGACCGCGTCCAGCAGATCATCAATTCGGCATACAAATACGGAAGAAAAGTAGTGGTAGAGGGGCGGAGCATGGTAAACATCATTTCCACCGCATCTGAGCTGGGGTATCTCAACGTGCCGGATAAAACGCTCATTGAGATCGACGAGATGAAGAACTATCCGCCGGAGAAGATGGTGCTCATCACTACAGGAAGCCAGGGCGAGTCCATGGCGGCGCTGTCGAGAATGGCGGCGGACGTTCACCGTAAAGTGACGATCCAGCCCAACGACACGATCATCTTCAGTTCCAATCCGATCCCGGGAAATGAGAAATCAGTCTCCCGTGTGATAAACGAACTGTCGGCAAAAGGCGCGGAAGTCATCTTCCAGGATACTCACGTGTCAGGGCATGCCTGCCAGGAGGAACTCAAACTGATCTACTCTCTCGTGAAACCGAAATATGCCATACCTGTGCACGGCGAGTACCGTCATCTTAAAGCAAACGCCGAGGTGGCAAGGTCGCTCGGGATCCCGAAACAGAACGTGTTTATCATCCAGTCGGGCGATGTGCTGGAACTGGATGATGAATCGGCGAAGGTCGTGGACAAGGTGCACACGGGAGCTGTCCTCGTGGACGGACTTGGAGTGGGCGACGTCGGAAATATCGTACTGCGCGACAGACAGCATCTTGCCGAAGACGGTATCATCATCGTCGTGTTGACGCTGGAACGCAGGACGAACCGTCTCCTTGCGGGACCGGATATCGTCTCCCGCGGATTTGTCTATGTCAGAGAGTCAGAGCAGCTTATGGAGGACGCCAGAAAAGCGGTATCCGAGGCTCTGGACAAATGTCTGAGCGGGCGGCATACAGACTGGAACAAGATCAAGCTCGTGATCCGCGACGCGATGAACGACTATATCTGGAAGAAGACGAAGAGAAGACCTATGGTGATCCCGATCATCATGGACGTAGATGTATAAAAAATGATCTTATAGCCGGTGCACAGGGAGAACCCTGTGCATCTGTGCTGAATACAGGTGTGTATATATGATAGTAGATGAACGTATCGTCACATTTATCAATTCGCTGGATACAAAAAACAGCGCGCTGCTCGAAGAGATCGAGAGAGAGGCCCGGGCGGGGGACGTGCCGGTCATACGGCGGGAGATGCAGAGCTTCCTGAAAGTGCTCCTTATGATAAAAAGGCCAAAGTACATCCTGGAAATAGGAACGGCAGTGGGGTTTTCAGCTCTCCTTATGAGTGAATACGCGCCGGAAGGGTGCACGATCACTACGATAGAGAACTATGAGAAGCGTATCCCCATCGCAAGGGAGAACTTCAGGCGGGCAGGCAGGGCAGACAGGATCACTCTCATGGAGGGCGATGCTGCGGAGGTGCTGAAAAGGCTGGAAGGAACGTATGATTTTATATTCATGGACGCTGCCAAGGGGCAGTATATCCATTATCTGCCGGATGTTCTCCGCCTGCTCGGGGAGGACGGGTGTCTCGTCTCCGACAATGTGATGCAGGACGGCGATGTGATCGAATCAAGGTTTGCAGTGGAACGGCGCAACCGCACGATCCATGCAAGGATGCGGGAATATCTCTATGAACTGAAGCACAGCCCTTATCTTGTGACATCCATCGTTCCGCTGGGCGACGGAGTGGCCGTGAGCGTAAAATGCAGAAAGGAAAGAAAAGTATGAGCAGACATCCTGAACTACTGATCCCAGCGAGCAGCCTTGAAGTACTTAAGACTGCAGTCGTATTCGGCGCGGACGCCGTATATATCGGCGGCGAGGCGTTTGGCCTCAGGGCGAAGGCAAAAAACTTCTCTGTGGATGAGATGAGAGAAGGGATCGCGTTCGCGCATGAGCATGGAGTGAAAGTGTATGTGACGGCGAATATCCTTGCCCATAATGAAGATCTGCCGGGGGTGAGAGCGTATTTCAGAGAATTAAAGGAGATCAGACCGGATGCGCTTATCATAGCGGATCCCGGCATCTTCGACATCGCAAAGGAAATCTGTCCGGAAATCGACCGGCATATCAGCACACAGGCCAATAATACAAACTGGGGGACCTATAACTTCTGGCATCGCCAGGGGGCGAGCCGTGTCGTATCTGCAAGAGAACTGTCCCTGGAAGAGATCAAAGAGCTCAGGGCAAATATCCCGGACGACCTGGAGATCGAGACGTTTGTTCACGGGGCAATGTGCATCTCTTATTCCGGGAGATGTCTTCTGAGCAGTTATTTTACCGGGCGGGACGCCAACCGCGGCGCGTGTACACATCCATGCCGCTGGAAGTACGCGGTTGTCGAGGAGACGAGGCCGGGCGAATACATGCCGGTCTATGAAAACGAGAGAGGAACGTACATCTTCAACTCCAAAGATCTGTGCATGATCGAACATATTCCGGAGCTGATCGACTCCGGCATCGACAGCTTCAAGATCGAGGGACGGATGAAGACCGCTCTTTATGTGGCGACGGTAGCGCGCACGTATCGCAGAGCGATCGATGATTATCAGACAGATCCCGCTCTGTATCAGAAAAATATGCCCTGGTATCTCGATCAGATATCCAACTGTACGTACCGTCAGTTCACAACAGGATTCTTCTTCGGGAAACCGGACGAGAACACGCAGATCTATGACAATAATACTTACAACAAAGAGTACACATATCTGGGCACTGCCGAAGAGACTGAGAACGGTCTGTGCAGGATAACACAGAAAAATAAATTTTCGGTCGGCGAGACGATCGAGATCATGAAGCCGGACGGGAGAAACGTGGAAGTCACTGTCAGGCGTATCCTCAACGAAGAGGGGGAGGAACAGGAGAGTGCGCCTCACTCCCGGCAGATCCTCCGGGTGGAGTTAAGTGAGACGCCTGACAGATATGATATCCTCAGAAGAGGCGAGTGAGGATATCAAAAGTCTTATAGGATATTCCCCCTGTCCGATCGATTATCTTGAGGGATTCATCCTGCCAGTTCAGAGAGCGGACGGATCTGATATCCCATTTCCTCCCATCTTGTCAGCAGTTCATCCAATATGGCGGCATTTGTGGCCGACGTGCTGTGGAGCAGCACGATAGCGCCGGGATGGATCCTGCCAAGGAGCTTGTCGAAAGCTTCTTCCTTTGTGGGCTGGTCGTCCTCATACCAGTCCACGTATGCAAGGCTCCAGAAGAACGTCTTGTATCCCAGTTCTTTTGCCATTTCAAGATTAGTTTCATTATATTTCCCCTGTGGAGGCCGGTAATACTTTGTCATCTCCTGACCAGTGACATCGCGGTAAGCATCTTCCACCGACGTTATTTCCTCTCTGAAAGAATCTATGTCTGAAATCTGCGCCATGTCAGGATGATGCCATGTATGGTTTCCGACAGTGTGCCCATCTTCCACCATTCTCTGGATCAGTTCCGGTTCGGATTCAATATAAGTACCTACAACAAAAAATGTAGCCGATACATTGTGCTTTTTCAGCGCATCCAGGATCGGTTCTGTGCAGCCGTTCTCATAGCCGGCGTCAAAGGTGAGGTAAAGTACTTTCTCATCGGTGTCGCAGGCGTAGTATGCATCGTATTTTTCCAGTTCCTCCATGGAGGCGTTTCCGGTCGGAGGCTGGCCGTCCTCCTGGAAGCTCAGTCCCCAGTTCCCCTCTGCCAGGGCGGGGAAAGAGATGCCGGAAGCTCCGGCCGGCACGCCTTTGCCGGGGTCTTCTGACAGACAGGCAGCTCCGGAACCCAGTGCGTATGCCGCAAGAAAAAGGAGCAGATAAGCGGCGGTCTTGCCTGCATACCGGCCATATTGGGAGAATGTTTTACATTGAGTAAGTGATCGGAAAAAATGTGACAGTGTATGTTTCATAGATATCTCCAGGCAGGAGCATTGTCTCATGAACAATATATGTGAACGGATTGAAAATAATGCCATTGTGAAATTGTATAAATTAGAGAGATATGCAGAGAACTTTCTGACGGACAGCGTCTGAGAGTGTCGGATGCAGTGGACATTTGCGGGAAAGGATAGTAGAATGTTAAATGAAATTCTGGAAGAAACGGAGACTGTTATGGAGAAATCAGTTTTATTTTTTGATATCGACGGGACATTATTGAGCGAAAAGACAGGAGAGATGCCGCAGAGCGCGGTAAGGGCGGTGCAACTGGCGAAAAAAGCCGGTCATCTGCTCTTTATCAATACGGGAAGAACGATCTGCAGCGTGCCCTCGGAGATCCGAAAGCTTTCATTTGACGGTTATCTGTGCGGATGCGGTACACATCTCTTCTTCCATGAGGAGGAACTTCTGGCAAGTTCGCTTGAGAGGGCGCGGGGAAGGCAGATCATAGACAAGATGTATGAGTGCGGACTTGCCGGGATCGCGGAGGGTTCAGAAGATGTTTATTTTCCGAGCCGTATAACCAGATTTGACAAGCTGGAATCAACGAGACGGTATTTCCGGGAGAAAGGAATGGGGATTGAATGTCCGATCGACAGGGATGGATTTGTATATGATAAACTGTTCATCTATGCGGACGGACAGAGCGATCTGCAGAGTTTCCTCACGTTTATCGCTCAGGATATGGAAGCTCTGGACCGGGGCGGCAATGCATATGAAGTAGTGCAGAAAGGGTATTCCAAGGCAACGGCGTGTGAGTTTATGCTGGACAGGCTTGGGATGACAAAAGAACAGGCATATGTGTTTGGAGACAGCAGTAATGATCTGCCGATGTTCGAGTTTGCGCTCCATGCCGTGGCGATGGGCAGACATGACGAGGTGCTGGAGCCTTATACTGAGTTTGTGACGAAAACAGTAGAAGAGGACGGAATCGCACACGCGATGGAGCACTACGGACTGATCTGAGAGGTGGAAGAGAAGATGAAGATTTTTGTGTACAATTACAGAGAATTCGACGAGGCAGAGTATTTTCAGAAGTTTTCAAAGGAATATGGTGTGGAGCTGGGAATCACTACGGATGCTCCGACGATGGAAAATGCACACCTTGCCGAAGGATATGAGTATGTGAGCATCATTACAACGAAGATTGACGCGGAACTCATGGAGAAATTTCACAAGCTGGGCGTAAAGATGATTTCTACCCGTACGATTGGATATGATCATGTGGATATTGAAGCGGCGAAGCGTCTGGGCATGCATGTGAGCAATGTATCCTATTCACCGGAGTGTGTGGCGGATTATACGATCATGCTGATGCTTATGTCCATCCGCAAGATGAAGAGGATCATGCAGAGGGAGGAGATCAATGATTTCTCGCTTCCGGGCATTCAGGGAAGAGAGCTCCCCAACTTTACGGTGGGAGTGCTGGGAACAGGCAGGATCGGGCGCGCTGTGATCCGTGACTTGTCAGGGTTCGGCTGTAAAATCTATGCTTATGACAAATATGAAAACGATGCGGTGAAAGAACATGCGCAGTATGCGGATCTGGATACGATCTACAGGGAATGTGACCTCATTACGCTGCACATGCCTCTGCTTGAAGACAATTTCCATCTGATTGACGGAGATGCCATTGCGAAGATGAAAGACGGCGTTGTCATCGTAAATACAGCAAGAGGCGGGCTGATCGAGACGAAAGCGCTGATCGAAGGCATAGAGTCGGGGAAGATCAGTGCCGCGGGTCTGGACGTAATCGAGGATGAGTTCGGCATGTATTATTATGACAGAAAGTCTGACATACTGAGCAAGCGTGATCTGTATATTCTGAGAGGATTCCCGAATGTGACCGTCACGCCGCATATGGCGTTTTATACCGATCAGGCGGTGAGCGATATGGTGAAGAATTCCATGCTTAGCTGTATTTATCATGCAGAGGGAAAAGAAGATCCCTGGGTGGTTGTCTGATCGGTAACTTATAAGATTTTTGAAACTCTGGATAGCAATGTATACTATAATATGTTACGTAAATATTAAATGATTTAAGGAGATATTACATGATAAGCGTCAGAGAGATTACAAAGACATTTGATGCGAATCGGGCTGTGGACCACATTTCGCTTGATATCCCGGCGGGGATGATATTCGGGCTGCTGGGAACAAACGGCGCGGGGAAGACGACGCTCCTCCGTCTGCTCTCAGGGATACTGGAGCCGGATTCAGGGGAAATCCTTGTAGATGAAGAACCTTTGAGTGCTGCGGCGGAGAAAATTTTTTACCTTCCGGATACGCCGTACTATTTCCCGAATGCCACAATAGAGCAGATGGCAAAGTTCTATCAGAACCAGTATCCGAAAATGGATACAGAGGCAGTAACCTATATGACTGAATCGCTGAATCTGGACACAAAGCAGCCGCTCCGTATATTTTCCAAAGGGATGAAGCGTCAGGCTTTCCTGATCCTTGCACTCTGCGCAGGGACGAAATATCTGCTGTGCGACGAAGTATTTGACGGCCTGGATCCGATCGCTGCGGATGTGATGAAGAATCTCTTCCGTCAGGAGATGAAAGAACGGAAATTTACGGTGGTCGTGGCTTCCCACAAACTGTATGAGCTGGAGGATATCTGCGGGAATATCGCGATCCTGCACAAAGGCGGTCTGGTGACTGCCGGAGATATGCGCATACAGGCGGGCGACATGTGGAAATTCCAGTGTGCATTTCAGCCGGATGCCATAGAGGGGACAGAGCAGGCTGCCGGGAGAAAGATGCAGGAAATTACGGACAGTCTTGAGCAGGCTCTCGATATTGTGCGTATCAGTTCGGAGGGAACCTTTATCACACTGACCGCCCGGGGGGAGAAGGAGAAGATCAGGGCAAGGCTTAAGGAGGAACATCCTGCCATCTTAAATGAGATTCCAATGAGTCTGGAGGAGATCTTTATCGCAGAAATGGAGGTGAAAGGATATGATATCCGTAAAGTGCTTCATTAACTGGATGAAAGAAGCGGGCAGGGGCCATCTTGCGGCAGTACTGGGCTGGGGATCACTTATCCTCTACGGCGTCCTTGCTGTTACGCGGCTGAGTTTTGATACACAGATTACATATTTCGGGATCGGAGCCACTGCGCTGGAACTGCGGTGGATCTGCATGGGTCTGGGAATTCTCGTATCCTTTATCGAGTACTTCTATCTGTTTTGGCAAAGGCAGCAGGACTTTTATTACAGCCTGCCGGTCAGCCGGGGAACCATATTCTGGAGCCGGTATGTACACGGACTTTTCCATGTGCTCATGCCGTTGCTCCTCGTTATGGCGGTTTGCGGGCTTTATCAGGCAGCCATAGATCCTCAGTTCGGAATTTATGCTGGGAGTTATACGCTGAAGAGTATTTTAGTCTATGGGGCGTCGTATCTGATCTTCTATCATTTGGGAATCCTGTGTGCTGTGATCTGTGGGAATGTCATATCCGCCGCGGTGGTATGCGCGGCCGGAATCCTGTACTTCCCGATATTGACAGGAAATATTTGCATTACACTTTCGGAAAATTATTTTATTACTTATTATAAGAACCCTCTTCTTGAACGGCTCTATACCGTTCTCTCTCCGGAGCGTCTGACAGCGGATCTGACGGGGATGAGTGTATTAGAAAAGCCTTTTGTGCTTTCCTTTACCCCTGACCTGTCTTCTATAGCAGCCGCAGTTCTGTGGATCGGGATTCCATTTGTAGTGTTTGCGTTTGTGCAGGGGAAGAGGAAGACGGAAAGAACAGGACGGATCTTTGCTTTTATATTGGCGGAGCGGACTGTCCAGATACTGATACCATTCCTGACAGGATTGTGGGTATTCAGTTTCCTTTCTGATTTCATTGGAACTGCGTCTGCTGGTATCGGCAGTCTGATCGGCTGTGCTGCAGGCGGAGTGTTTGCTGCTTTGGCGGTGCACAGCCTGTTGGAGTATGCAGTGCAGGGGACGGGAGCGAAGCTCTTTCGGAGAAAATGTCAGCTTGCAATATCGGCCGCGGCAGTGCTTTCCGCCGGGCTGGCATTTCCCGCAGGGGCGTCTGCCTACGATTCATGCTTCCCCGAAGATGCCGGGAGTGTTGGGATCAGTATCGACGGGATCGGAATGGATTACTGGACATACAGAGAAGTGTCGGGAAGCAGGGAAACATATGAGACAAATGCACAGTTAAATGAGTACCGCTTAAAAGGCGAGGGGCGGGAGGCAGTGCTCGGGTGGCTGCAGGAGATCGTCCGTAATGATCCGGGCGAGGATGCAGGGACAGACGGAGCCTCCTGCACCCGTGCGAAAGTCTGTTATTATATGCCTGATGGCAGCACCCGTTATCGCTCTTATCCTCTGAACAGAGAGCAGGTGGAGATGTTTGCTGACGTTTATGAGACGGACGAGTACAGGCGGATCGCCTATCCGGCTGTGGCACTTGAGGATGTTTCCGACGACCGTTTTACATGGGAGGACGGAATAAAAGGGACTGCCCTTCAGATCACAGGAGATCAGAAAGAAGCGCTCCTTGCCGCATACCGGGAGGATGTCTCCACGCTTCAGATGGAACAGCTCGAAGAAGAACTTCCCTGCGGATATGCGAGGATAAAATCTTCAGCGAACGGAGGGACTACTGATATGTTTGTTTATCCGTTCTTTGAGCGTACGTGCAAACTCCTTGGAGAATACGGCATCGATACGGAGAAGACTCTTGCAGACTATGAGGTGGACGCTATACAGGAGCTGGAGACTTACCCAACAACTGACACCGGCGGATTATCTTCAGGTGGTACGAGCATGAATTATTACGAACAGGCGGACGAGGTGGCAGCCTTTAAGAAGATGCTGATTCCGGATGAACTGGATATCCAGCCGCTTCTTTATCCGCTGGACCATTCTTCAGATATTGACGTTTCCGTGGTTGATGATGAGACAAATTCGATCATTCATGTGAGCTGCGCTCAGCGCGAAGGCGCATAACAAAAATGAAACAGAGTCAGACTTGAAAAAGGGCAGGTGAGTGCTCTTTTTCTACAGGCGACAGGATTCTTCCTTTTTTTTGATTTGACAGTGGTATACTGTGGCAAACCTATGAAAAAAGGAGGAACACGATGACAAAAAAGAAAAAGATCATTGTTATTACAGTAATATTGGCTGTTATCGTTGCAGCCGGGGGTTCTGCCGGTATTTATCTGTATATCAACCGGTTTGACGCGGGGGAATATGTACAGGCAGTCCTGGATACATCTTACAAAAACGAGACGGATCAGTACGTGGAGATCACAGGGATTTCTAAGGAAGAGGCAGAAAAGATATTTGAGGATAATCTGGATGTCACAATGGCGGGATTTGAGAGTTCTGAGATGCCGGAGGAGATGCTGCCGAAGTACCGGGAGCTGTTCGGAGAGATCGCCGGTAAAGTCAGTTATACGGTCGGAGAGCCCGAGAAGCAGGAAGACGGGACATATACAGTGCCTGTTATCGTCAAGCCGATTACGCTTTTTACTGATACATATGAGACGTTTCAGACACGTGCGCAGGAATATGCACAGGAAGTAACTGACAGTGTGATGAACGGTGAGGAAATGCCGACAGATGCAGAGATGCAGAATCAGATCTATCAGATCTACTATGATGTGCTCAAAGAGCGTGTAGATTCCGGGATGCTTTACGGCGGTGCGAGAAATCTGGAACTACATGTTACAAAAGAAAGCAGCAGAGAGTTTGCTATCGATCAGGACGATATGGATAAGCTGGATTCCATGTTGATCGAGAGTGTGGATACCGGGGAGGAAAATGAGAAGGGAATGGAACAGGAACCGGCAGAAGAGAACGAAAGTACCGGGGAATAGGAAGAAAGGCCTGCCATATTATACAAAATCATGGCAAGATCAGAAATATCCCTGCAGATTTTCTCTTGCAGGGATATTTCCGGAAAAACTTATGTATTTGCCTTTAATGTGTCTACCTCGTTCTTTAAATCCAATACGAGCTGGAGCACGACAGTCATATTTTCGTCATCAAGTTTTCGGATGCGGTAATAATGTTTGAATTCATCCATATTTTCTTCCAGCTTATCAAATTTGGCTTCGAATATTTCATGGACACGGTCCACCTGCTCCAGTACGGAATTCTCTACAGAACGGATTTCGTCTATTAATTCTGATTTGGTATTTGCGAAATCCTGCCTGATACCGGATATCTCCAGATTAGTATTTGCAAGGTCTTGTCTTGTATCGCTGAGATCCTGCCGGATAGAAGAGACTACCTGTTTGGTATCGCTGAGATCCTGTCGGATGGAAGAAACCTCCTGCTTTGTCTCGCCGAGATCCTGCCGGATGGAAGAGACCTCCTGCTTGGTATCGCTGAGATCCTGCCGAATGGAAGAGACTTCCTGTTTAGTGTCGCTGAGATCCTGCCGAATGGAAGAGACCTCCTGTTTAGTGTCGCTGAGATCCTGCCGAATGGAAGAGACCTCCTGTTTTGTCTCACCGAGATCCTGTTTGATACCGCTGATATCCTCTTTTATTGGCTGCAATTTGGAATTTAGTTTTTCGTCCAGCAATTTGGATATAGCTGATAGCATTTTGTTGTCGTCTGTTGTCAATCTGTCATCTCCTCTCAAATCCCGTCCGTCACCAGTGGAACTACTTTACCATGGATTCAGGGAAATGTCTATTGACATTTCATCCAAAACAGGTTTTCGGGAAGTTTATTTTCACCCGTATCATTTCATCTTCATATTCCGCCGAAATCTCTCCGCCCATCTGCTCAGTCAGCACCTTTGCGATAGAGAGACCGAGCCCGGTCGACTCTGCGGAGGCAGTCTCCACAGTGTAGAAGCGGTCAAAGAGACGCCCTACCTTGATCTCGTCAAGCTGGGATGCATGATTGGAAAATGTGATCTCTCCATCTTTATTTAAAGTGATGACAAGATCTCCGTCACTGTATTTGACCGCATTATTGATAATGTTTTCGAAGACGCGGGAGAGAGCGCTGCGGTTAAGCGTCCGGCTTACTTTCTGTTCCGGTATGGTAATAGCGGGCGTGATATGCTTCTGTTTTAAAGAAGCATAAAGGGCGGAGACGCTGTCTTCCAGGCAGCGGTTGAGGACTATCGGTTCATCAGGGGTTCCGCCGGAAACCGTAGTAAATACCGAATAGCGGAACAGTTCTTCCGTGAGCTGGCGCATATTTTCCGTACGGCCCCGGATGATCTTCAGATAACGGCCGACGGTGTCGGACTTTTCCTCGCGGTCGAGGAGATCCAGATAACCGCAGATTGCAGTCAGAGGTGTGCGCAGATCGTGAGAAATATTAGTGACGGCATTTTTCAGATCCCGATCGCCCTGCCGGAAGCGTCGACGGTCGTTCTGAAGAAGCAGGAGTTCCGTGTTGATGCTGTCAGCCAGTTTCCTCATATGCCGGTCACGGCTGGAAATATCGATCAGGGTGTTAGTATCTGACGCTGCCCGGTCGGCAAAGGAGTCAGCGATCTCGTCTGCTGATCTTTTCAGAAGACAGATCTTGACGACCAGTATGAGAATGGTGAATGTCAGTATGCCGATCAGGCAGCAAAGCCAGAATACCATGTTAAGCCCTCCGTTTATTTTATATCATTTTTCCTGAATACAAACATCCCGACTCCGGTAGATACGATGATGATGCCTGCCGAGTAAGCAGCGAGAAGTCCGGGAGACTGTGACAGTTCGATCTGACTTGTGATATTGACCGCCTGTCCGGTGGGAAGGAAATCATTGAAAAACTGGTATATTTCCCGTTCTGTCCCGCGCAGATAGTCGGGATTCGGTATATCCTCAGACACTTCAACTTCGCCTGTTTCGGTGTTGAGCGTATAACCGGAATACATTTCGGGCTGTCTCAGCCTGCTCATGATATAGATCGAAATGACAAGCAGACAGCAGGCAGCCAGAATATTGATCACAGCGGTCAGAGCTTTATTCTGGCACAGCATAGCGGTAATAGTACAGAGCGCAGTAAAGGCTATAGACATAAGAAAACTGCACAGAACCAGTATCGCAGCTCCTGGCAGGATACCCGGATCGATCGTATAGAGCGGCAGTGCCACGGCAAATGCGCCGATCATGTAGCTGATGCAGAGCCCGAGTCCGGCAGCAGAGCAGACAATAAGATTGGACAGATAGATGGAAGTCCTTGTGTGTCCGATGATCATTTTGTTGCGTATTGTGCCGTCGCTGTATTCTGTTCCGACAAAAAGACTGACAAACGCGGGTATGAGGATGGAAACTGCGAGTGTATAGATAAAGAGCACATTTGTGAGCTGCGCCTCATAGTCCCCATACTGCAGTGTGGAAATGTAATCCATTGCCGCCATGAATATTCCAAATAAAAACATCCCGATCATACAGAACCAGAAAAATTTATGTTTCCTTAATTTCGCGAAATCCGCGGATAACAGTCTACTCATTTCGATTCCCTCCTCCGATCAGATTGACATAATAGCTCTCAAGGCTCTCCTCGCGCTCATCCAGGGAGATGATATCACATCCCTGATCCGCCAGAGCGAGTGCAAGCTGTGATACGTTTATCCTGGCGAAGATGTCCGCCATTGTGTCGGAGAGGATACTGTATTCCAGATTCATTTCATCGAGCACCCGTGAGAGGACGCGGACGTCGGATACCTGGACGCGGATACATTTGCGGCAGGCAGCGTCCAGCTCGGCGGCGCTCATTTCCTTTACCATGTGTCCGCTGTCGATGAAACCGTAGTGGGTGGCGAGGCGGGAGAGCTCATCTAAGATATGGCTGGATATGAGAAATGTGATCCCTTTCTCCCGATTCAGCTTGAGGATCAGCTCCCGCACTTCGATAATGCCCTGAGGATCCAGTCCGTTGACAGGCTCGTCGAGGATGAGAAAGTCAGGATTCCCTGCCAGTGCGATAGCGATGCCAAGCCTTTGCTTCATGCCGAGAGAGAAGTGCTTCGCTTTCTTCTTCCCGGTATTTTCAAGCCCGACAAGCCGGAGCAGTTCCGGGATGCTGTCAAAGGACGGCAGCCCGATGATACGGTATTGTTCCTTCAGGTTCTCCTCGGCTGTCATATCCTGATAGATAGACGGCGTCTCTACTACCGCGCCCATTCTCCGGCGACATCTGCTGATGCCGGGATCGTTGTTTTCAGTTCCGTAGATGGCATAGCTTCCGACGGAAGGCTCCTGAAGTCCGCATACAAGGCGGATAAATGTAGTTTTTCCTGCGCCGTTCTTTCCCACAAATCCGTAGATGGCTCCCTGGGGAACATGGATGGAGAAGTCGTTAAGCGCCTTGAAGTTCTTATAGCGTTTACCCAGTGACCGGGCTGTCAGAATATAATCCATAATTTCAGCCTCCTTAATGTTACGATCTGTAACAGTTCAGCCATGGCGCGGACTGAACTGTTACTACTTTTTTATCTGACACCGGACATTTTACTGCGCGGCGGTTAAGAAAGCGGTTAAGGAAACAGTAAAGAAACAGTTAAGATTACAGTTCTTCGTTCAGTTTAAAACCAATTCCCCAGACAGCCTCGATATAATCTTTTCCTTCGACAGCTTTCAGCTTTTTCCT